>JASEGF010000022.1 GCA_030017935.1 Bacteroidales bacterium
TGTTACTTTTCTTTGTGTAGTTGACAAAGAAAAGTAAATTAAGTAAAAATTTATTTAAAAATCAATTATACTCATAAGAAATTTAGTTATTATCTAAATACATATTTCAATTAATTTACATTTGTAAATTATACATTAAATCTAATATGCAAAATATCTCCATCCTTAACAATATAATTTTTACCTTCTAATCTGATTTTACCTGCATTACGACAAGCTTGCTCAGATTTATAAGTAATTAAATCTTCATAAGAGATGACTTCTGCTTTTATAAAACCACGTGCCAAATCACTATGTATTTCCTCAGCAGCTTCTACAGCAGTAGCGCCATTTTTTATGCTCCACGCCCTATTTTCTTTACCACCGATAGTGAAAAAAGTTATCAAATTTAATAATTTATATATTCCTCTTGATAATTTATTTATTGCCGGCTCAACTAATCCGTATTCAGCTAAAAATTCTTTCCTTTCATCTTCACTGTCTATAGTCATGATATCTTCCTCTATTTTAGCAGCTACTATCAAAGTATTTTCATTAATAGATTTCAGGAAATTCTCTGTATATTTATTGCCATTAATACCATTTTCATCTACATTTAAAACATAAAATACTGGTTTAGCAGTCAAAATAGCTAGTTCTTTAATCAACATTTTATCTACATCATTAAGTTCTAAATCTCTGATATTAACAAAATTTTCTAAAGCATCTTTGAATTTCGATAAACTATTTAATAAATCTACAGCAGTTTTATCACCCGATTTAACTAATTTCTCTACTTTTTGTAATTTGCGATCTACTTGCTCTAAATCTTTGACTTGCAATTCTAAATCTAATATTTCTTTATCTCTCACAGGATCTATGCTGCCCTCGATATGCGAAAGTGATTCATCCTCGAAGCATCTAAGCACATAGACTAGAGCATCCATGTTTCTAATATCATTAAGGAAAGTATTCCCAATCCCTTCGCCCTGGCTAGCACCTTTCACTAATCCAGGAATATCAATGATTTCTATGGTTGCATAAATTTTTTTGTCAGCAGCTATTAATTTATGTATCTCGTCTAATCGTGGATCTCTAACATTAGCAATGCCTATGTTAGTTTTTGTATTAGAAAAAGCATAAGCGGAGGTTTCTATATTACTATTGGTGAGACAATTAAATAATGTTGTCTTACCACTGTTAGCGATACCAACCAACCCAGTTTTTAATCCCATAATTCATTATTTATTTTCAAAATTATTAATTATTTTGAAAACAAATATCGTTAAAAAAAATTTAATTTTGCAATTGTGTAAAATATAATATTTATTATGCAGAATGAGCAAAATTCCTTTATTGAGCTGGTAAAACGTAGATATAGTGTGAGATCATATAGTGATAAACCAGTAGAAGATGAAAAAATAATTAAATGTTTACAAGCTGTACATTTGGCACCATCAGCATGCAATGCTCAACCTTGGAAATTTATTATTGTCAATGATCAGAATCTCAAAAATCAGATAGCAGATGCCACATCTAAAAATATTTTACCAATGAATCATTTTACTAAGCAAGCTCCCATTCATGTAGTAGTAATAATGGAGAGACCAAATATCTCATCAGCTATAGGCTCTGTCTTAAAAAATAAACCATATAATTTGATAGACATTGGTATAGCTACGGCTCATTTTTGCTTACAAGCAACAGAATTGGGGCTAGGTACTTGTATCGTTGGTTGGTTTAATGAAAAAAAAGTACGTTCATTGCTCAATATTCCTGCATCTAGTAGACCTGTTCTGATTATCACTGTAGGTTATCCTAAAAATGATGAAATCCCAGAGAAAAGAAGAAAACCTTTCGAAAAAATATATAATTATAATCAATATTAGAGCTTGATCTTGATAAATTATAAAACAAAATCCTTACATTTTTAAAAATAAAATGGTATATTTGTAACAAAATAATATTCATAGCACACGGTTTAAACCGTGTGCTATGAATATTAACGAATAATAAAACCGTTTCACCGATTAAAAAAACGTTATATCATGCCTCATTCATTCAATAAAATTTGGATTCACGCCATTTGGGCAACCAAAGAAAGGATGCCTTTGATTCATCAAAATGTTGAACAAACGATATATCAATTTATATCAGAACAATTGCGAGAACTAGGTTGCCCGGTAAGAATCATACATGGAATGCCCGACCATATCCATTGTTTATTTTTGCTAAGTCCTCAAAAATCAATTGCTGAAGTTATTAAGCAAATCAAAGGGAGTAGTTCTCATTTTATAAATCAGAACAATTTAATTACAGAAAAATTTGCTTGGCAAACGGGTTATGCAGCGTATTCTGTTTCTGAATCAATTGTTGGGAATGTATTTGAATACATAAAAAATCAGAAATCGCATCATCAAAATAAAACTTTTCAGAATGAATTCGATGAATTTATAAAACTATATGGTATTGAAACTAAATGACAATTTTAAAAATCAAACCAACCAAATATTCATAGCACACGGTTAAAACCGTGTGCTATGAATATTAACGAATAACTTTATAATTTGTAAAGTTTCACCACGTTGTCAAGGGTTTTAGCTGTGAGCTTAATGTGAAAACAACTTTTAATGTTATTGTGAAACATTATTAATGCATTTTTGGCATTCAAAATAAAAGGAATTCTTATTAATAATTTAATTAGCTATCCTTATTTGTCATGATCTCTAATATCACATTATCTGTTTCTTGCATCCCTTTTGTTCCAATTTTTGCTAGATTATTAATTGTCTTTTCTAGGTCATTATCTATTATGCCTTCATGATGTGATACTACTTTATTTTCTATAGCCATCAGAGCCGACAAAGCAGCAGTGTATATGCTAGTAGCTATTTTTAATGAACAGCTAGGTTTAGCACCATCGCATATCATCCCTGTTATAGAGGCTATCATATTTTTAGCTGCAAAAGAAATTTGTGATTTACTACCTCCTAATAGATAAGTAATGCCACAACAGGCGCCAGTAGAGGCTACTACACATCCACATAGCGGTGATAATTTCCCTAGTTTTTGTTTAATATAAATAACCATCAAATTACTTAATGTGAGTGCTCGTATTAATTCATCTTCAGTACATTTAAATGATTGAGCAAAAAGTGTAACAGGAAGGGTAGCAGCTATACCTTGGTTGCCACTACCAGCTGTACTCATCACTGGCACCATAGCTCCATCCATTCTTAGATCACAAGCACCAGCAGTAGAAGAGATTATATCATTTAGTATATTATCTCCTATTATTTTTTTGGCTATTTCACTAGAAAGTGTTTTTGTGATTTGATGACCATAATCTCCATCTTTTGAAATTATGGAAGCATTTTCATTCATTTCTGCAGCATCCAATATAAATTTTATTTCTTCTATAGGAGTTTCTATAGTAAATTCGAAAATTTTATCATAGTCTAGATCTATTTTAAAGTTACTATCTTCATTTCCTATAAAATCTTGTTGATAAATAATTTGATTATTTTTTGCCAAATAAGTAAAATTATCATGTGCTCCTTGTATAATAGCAATAGACTTATTATCTTTAGCTTGGCAATGAACTTCTATATATAAGTTATTTGGACAATTTTCTTTTAAAGAAATATTAATTTTATCATCTTCGATGAAGCTTTTACTATATTCTACATCTTTTATAGTTAGATCTTTTAATACTTCTAGCTTATATTCAGATTTACCTATCGTAGCTCCTAAGGCTATTGCTATAGGCAATCCTATCATTCCAGTACCAGGTATTCCAACGCCCATAGCATTTTTAATAATATTTTTACTCAAAAAAACATCTATTTTTTCTGGAATGTCTCCTAATGTCTCACGTGCTTTTGCTACACAAAGAGCTACAGCTATTGGTTCAGTACATCCTATTGCAGGTACTATTTCTCTGTGCATCAGATAAATTATCTCTTGTCTTTGCGCTAAATCTAACATAAAATGGAATTAATTATTGCAAAAATAACAAGTAAAAACGAAAATTAGCGAATAAATTATTCTCTAATTACAGTGTATTCATTATCATTGATAATTTTCACAATTTTAGAAGCTCTGTGAGAAGAATTATTTTCATATCTTAAAGGGACGATATAATCTACTGCCATTTTGATAACTGCATCAATATTTTCAAAGTTTATCGGTGAAGGATTACCAGATATATTAGCAGATGTAGAAACTATTGGAGCTTTTAATAGATTAATAACTTCTCTACAAAAATTATTTCTCACTAATCTGACAGCTACAGTATTATCTTCATTTATCAGTATATTAGGTAAATCTACTGGATTTGGATAAATTATTGTTACAGGTTTATCGCTTTCTTTTTCTATTTTAAAAGCTAATGGAGGTATATTTTTAACAATTTTTTTTAACATATCAAAAGATGAAACCAGAATAATAAAATTTTTATTATCTGGTCTATGCTTTATTTCAATAATTTTTTGAATAGCATTTTCATCAAAAGCATTGCAACTGAGTCCCCATATGGTATCTGTAGGGCATAAAATCACCTTCCCTTTTTTCAAAAAATCTACAGTTTCTATTACATCTTTATTGTACATCTGATTCCAATTCTTTGACAGGTTCTAATAATTGATCTATATTAAAACTATTTCCACAAATAAATAAATTTTTGGGGCATTTAGAATAACCATGCTTGCCACAAGGACGACATAATAGCTCTATATTGGGCTCAATAATAAAAGATTTATCACTCAATGGAGTGAAGCCAAACGAGGGTACAGTAGAGCAAAAAATAGTTACTATTAGTGCATTAATAGAAGAAGCCAAATGTGTAATAGCACTATCATTAGAATAAGTGATAAATGCATGTTTTATTACATATAAAGTCTCTAATAATGATAATTTACCAACAAAATCATAAATATGTTCATTATTCTGAAATTCTTTAAAAAACAAATTATTTTTATTAATATCCTCTTTACCACCTAAAACAGCCACATTATAACCTAAATTAATTAAACTTTCACAAAGGTCTACCCATCTCCATATTACCATTTGTTTAGTATTCCACAGAGAATATGGAGAGATACAAATATATGGATTTTTGGGTAAATCAATTTTAATATTATCGGGAATGTAAAGTTGTGGACACCTTATTAAAGCTTCATTATTTACTAGATTTTGTATTAATATTAAATTTCTATCTACTTCATGCTTTTGATTCCATAAATGCTCATATGTCTCATTAGCAAATAAGCAAGACATTGTACTTTGCCTGAAAGTAATTTTTTTATTACTATGCATACGCCACATTAGAAAGCCAGTAGAGAAATATCGCTGAAAATTTATTACTGCTGTGAAATTATATTTTCTTAGTTTTAATATCAAATGCCATAGATGTTTATATTTCCTATTTTTTTTATTCCAAATAAAAACTTTTGAAATAAATGGATGATTATCAAAAAGCTCTGCTGCTCTACTATTAATTAAAATAAAAATTTCTGCCTTAGGATTATATTTATGAATCGACTCTATAACTGGTGTGATAAGTACTACATCTCCTATACTAGCCGTTTGAATAAGTAGATATCTATCATTGGTGTTATACATGAGAAATATATTATTAGAAATTGAGAAAATATTAATTTTTACTTAATTTATAAAGATCATCGATAGCAGTAATCATCTTGCTCCAAGATAAAATACTAGCTAATGTTTTTTGTGCTTGTAGCCATCGTTTCACTTGATTTTTGTCATCTAGTTTATCACTAAAAAAAGTAGTTATAGCCTTAGCTATTTCTGTAGCTTCACTAGTAATTATAAAATCTGTGTCACAGCATTTATCAGCTAAAATATCTAAAATATCTGTATCTGTGGTAATGAAAGGCTTATTATAACGAAGTGCAATACGAGCGATACCACTTTGTTTAACAAGTTTATATGGCATTACTATCAAATCTGCTGCTGAAAAAAATATGGGAACTTCATTATCTGGGATATATCTATCATAAATAAAAACTCTATCTTCTATATTTAGCCTTTTAATCATATCAATAAACATATCTTTAGAATTGAAAAAATCTCCTGCAATAATTAAATGAATTGAAGGGTCTGTATCTGGCAAAGCTTCTAACAACAAATCTAGCCCTTTATATTCTTTCACTTGACCAAAAAACAAAATATATTTAATATTAATTTCTTTTTCGTTAATAATAATTTTCTCTGATAGTTTAAGTTTTTTAAGTGCCTCCTCCCTGGGTATAAGCTCACCGTATTGATCATATAATGGATGATGCACTATCAAATATTGTTTATTAATGTTAAGTTCATTAAATTCATCTGCAACTTTTTCTGATAAAAAAATGAAAGCGTCGATATATTTTGCGAAATATTTAAAAGATTTTTTTTGATAAAATTTATGTTTACCATAAATACTGTTTACAATAGCTATAGTTACTATATCTTTATTATTTTTTTTAAGATATCTAGCTATTTGACCATAAATAATACTTAAAAAAGCCACCCAATATTGGAAAATAACAATATCTGGATTTCTAGATGAGATAAGTTTAGCAGTGAAACGCCATGTAAAAGGGTTCCATGACTTAAGAAAATTATGAATTTTTAATTTATATTTATTAAAGAATTCTTCTATTTCAGCTTTATTAGTAATTTTTTCATCTTTCCGAAAAATAATATAAGGATATAATCTTTTAAAACCGAAAATCTCTACATCTTTGCCAGATTTTTGCAGTTCTATAGCCAATCTATTTTTCAATGCTGCCATACCACCTTTAAACGGGAATGCAAGACCAACCATAGCTACCCGTTGCCAATCTTTACTCATAACCTTTGACTATCTCCTTCTACAATATTTAGTTCTTCTTTAATATCATATTTATTTTTATCTGGGCTATTTCTTTGTATCAGTTCTGCTAAAAAGCCACCTATGAATAGCATAGTCCCAAGTATCATAAACAAAATACCTAAATAGAACAGAGGTCTTTCTGTCATTTTATATTGTTGATATAATATCTTTGCTATTGCCAAATACAAAGCTATGATAAATCCAATAATGAATACAACTATTCCCATTGAGCCAAAAAAGTGCATAGGTCTTTTTCCAAATTTAGTAACAAAATTTATTGTGAGCAAGTCTAAGGGGCCACGAATGAAACGTGACATACCAAATTTAGTAGTTCCATATTTACGTGGATAATGATGTACTATTTTTTCTCCTATTTTATTAAAACCAGCCCATTTTGCTATTATAGGAATATATCTATGCATTTCTCCATAAACATCTATGCTTTTCACTACATCATGTTTATATGCTTTTAGTCCACAATTAAAATCATGTAAATAAATGCCTGATACCATACGTGTTCCCCAGTTAAAAATTTTTGTAGGTAAAGTTTTTGATAAAGGATCATATCTTTTCTTTTTCCATCCAGACACTAAATCATAATCCTGTTCCATTATCATTTTATAAAGTTCTGGGATTTCATCTGGGCTGTCTTGTAGATCTGCATCCATTGTGATGACTACATCACCTTTAACTTTTTGAAATCCAACATTTAGCGCAGCAGATTTACCAAAATTACGTCTAAATCTAATTGCTTTTATATCATTATTATTTGCTGATAATTTTTTAATCTCGTCCCAAGAACCGTCTGTACTACCATCGTCGACAAAAATAATTTCATAAGTGAAATTATTCTCTTTCATTACTCTTCTTATCCATTCAGTGAGTTCTGGCAATGATTCTTTTTCATTGTATAATGGAATTACTAATGATATATCCATAGTATTTTTTTGTTTTTTAATAGAGTATTAGCCAATCACATATTTTCATTAATAGAAGGATGTTTTTTAATAATTCCTGCTAATATCAAAGATAGAATGGCAGATTCTATTAAATATGTAAATGCTGTACCTAATTGATATTTAAAAGAAAATGCTTGAGAAAATGTTTCAGGAGTAATATAAGATTGAAATTGCTCTGGTATCATTTCTTTTTGCATCTCTAGATTTATCATCATTGTATTTAGCATATTATTTAAATAATTAGGGTCTAATACATAAAATATTAATAATTTAACTAGTAAAAATATTAATAAACTAAAAAATGAAATAATAAAACTTAATAAAAAAGCATTTAAATAGCTTATATGTCCTTCACCAAATTCTACACGAGCTTTATTAATAGCTTTTATACTAAAAAATATAATAGCAAAAGCTTGAATAATAAATGTTATAGTATTTAACATTAAAATATTGCCACCAAATATCCACATTAGTAGCAAATATACTACCATGATAGCTGCTGCAAATAATGTATATTTTGATGCATGATTTAATAATTCTTTTGTTTTCATTTTTTATTGCAAATTTATTATAAATAAATGAATCTAAATATATACCTTTATATACTGAGTTATACTTAATTGTATTCTTACATTAAATTCTAAAATATTTTTTGAGACGAGGAGACGGGGAGATGGGGTGACGAGGTGATCGGGAGATGGGGAGAATAGGTGATAAGTGATAAGTGATAGGTGATGGTTAAACAGGGAGAAATGGTGAGGAAAAGCTTAGTTTTTTCATAAATTAGCTTATAAAAGCTTCTCCATTTAATTTATCACCTATCAATCTCATTTGTGTGCATTTGTGGATCAAGAAAAAAAATTAGACAGTTAAATATTAACCTAAATAATTTGCACAATAAATGTTATAGAACCTTTCAATACAATCAATAATCCATTTCTTGAATATAAACTTTTTGAGATTTATTTACTAAGGAAGAACGTACATCAACTAAATAAATACTACTAGCCCAACCATAGGTAGGTATTACAAACTGTTCTATACTATTCTCAATAGTGCCAGACTGAAAATAAATTAATTCACCTAATAAATTAAAAACTTTTATTTCATAGGGCTCACCTTCTATAGCTGTAAAGTTTATTAAAATATTATTTAAAATATCTGTATTAATAGTAATCCAAGAATCATCAGCTGAAGAATTACAAAGTATTGATTGAATGCCAAGCACTTGATAATCGCCATTATAATCAAACTGCGTTAATCTATAGTATAAAGCAGTTCCCTTACTATCATAGCTATCTACCCAGGAGTAAGTAGATACTTCATTACTATTACCTGCACCTTGTATATATGCTACAGGCTCCCAATAGATGCCATCTGAGCTACGTTCTACTAAATAATATTCACAATTAATTTCAGAAGCTGTTTCCCATTTGAGAGCAACATATTTCCCCTCACAATAAACTTTAAAATACAATAATGTTACTGGCAAAGGATGAGCTTTATCTACTAATATCCATGTATAGAAACCACCTTGATATCCAGCAGGTGGTACAACATTTGTTACTCTATTATTAGCTGGATCGGCAGTTCCAAGAGCTGTAGAGAAGCCTTGAAAAATATCAAAAGCATCTGGTACCCAACTGTAGGTACCTGGTGGAGCATAAGGGTCTTGTCCCCATAATTGAGCTGATAGATTAGCCTCACTAATAGTATTAGGAGAAGCTATTTCATTATCTTGATATTTAAAAGATAAAATTGCATCTGGATTAGTAGACCATCCATCTTTTCTCAGAATCCAATATCTATCTACAACATAATAAGAACCATTTGTACCATTTATATTTAAATCTTCAACAGCAGGAGTAATTGTAGGTAGAGGAAGATTATCTGCACCTGTCCCACGTGTACTTGCAATTAAAGAACCAGGACTGCTACCAGCAGTGGTAATTTGATAAACTAGATCTACTCTATTCGCTTGCCAAAATGGAATAGTATATGTCCCAGTATTATTATTTATCTTCCAAACTACCCTATTTAGATCCCCTTCAGAAACTATACCTCCATTGCTTGTAGCTACTATACCATTAGGATTAGGTTGATTGATTATCAAAACAGCATTATTTTTTAATGTTACTTTAACATCTTTTAAATTTAAAAGATAGTTTTGGCTTTTCAAAATAAAGCTAAATATCAAAAATATTATAATAAAAGGTAAACTTTTTAATCTCATACACAAAATTATTTATACAAAAATATATAATATTTTTGATATTTTACTAATTTTTTAAAAATTTATATTCTTGATATTCTTCAATTTTTATTTGCTCAAATTCATTTTGCATTTTTATAACATCAAACATTATTTCTATACTATTATCATTTAATAATTTTAGAGAATTACTTAATTTATTTATCAAGACTACAGAGCTCTCGATTACTTCGTCCTTAGAATTATTCTCTATATCAGTCCAAATATCTATTAGATGATTACAAGAAATATTACAATTTAGATTACCATTATCATAAGATAATTCTAATTTTAAAGCATTAGAATTTGATATAACATCAAATTTTGATATAATTAATTTAAGAGCTTCATAAACTGCTAAATAGATATTTTCATATATTTCATCGGGTAAATTATTTTGTTGAAAAAATCTATTTATATAATCATCAAGTAAAGAGATAAAATCACTATTGTTTATGTATAAAGGGTCAATTTTTTTCATACGTAACATTATTAAAATATTCTTGAATCTTTTTACGATAATACAAATTAAAATTTAAATTATTGCGGTTCATCGATTCAAAATTATTATTTTTTATAATGTTATACTGAAAATTTTTAATAAGGTTACTATTATAATCATTTTTAGCTGTTTCACTTTTACGTAAATTATCTGTCTCTTGCTGTTGTTCAGCTTTTTCAGCTTCTAGCATACGAATTTCTATTTGTTTTTGTCTTTTGATAGTTTCATAAGATAGATTTTTATTATAGAGATCTTTTTCAGTTTTTTCCATATCCTCTATCATTTGTTGAATGAAAGAAGCATTTTTCAGATTACCTTCCTTACTCATTTGTTCTTTTATTTGCTGCATCGCACGTCTGATAGCCTCCTGCTGAGCAGCCATTTTAGCTAGAGCTTCACTGATTTGTTTTCCTTGATTTTTACCATTTTGCATTTCTTTTTGTAGAGCTTCCATTTGTTTATTTAAGTCCTGTTGCAGTTGTTTTAGAGTTTTCATGCTAGGTTTTGTATTATTAGAATTGCCAGTATTTTTGGGATTATTGCATTTCATAGCACCATCGCTATTCATTTGAGACATACTATTTTGCTGATCCATTTGCTGTAATACATCTGATAGAAACAGTGCGAGATTATTGAGTGAGGTCATCAAATTTTGTTGATTAATAGCTGCTTGTCCCAAAGTCCAATTATTAAGGTTATTAATAGCTTTTTTACTTTCTTTTTCTATTTTGTTAATTTCATCAAAAATAAAATTAGAAACCATAGGTTGACGCTTGCCAATCATATAGAGACTATCTTTGGTACGTTTCATCACATCTTGCAATTCATATTGCTTTCTCACATAATCCTGGTAATTTGATAAGCGAGGATTTTGTTGATAAAGATTTTTAATTAAATTTTCTTGCTCAAAAGAAGCTAAAAGTACATTTTTTAGTAATTGTCTAAGTGCAGTAGCATCTTCTGCATTTTCTTCTTGCAACTGTTTTTCTAGATTTTGTTCTAATTTGTTAGCTAAATCATTTAATTGTTGGCTAGTATTTTTTTGATTTTCATTAGCTTTTTTTTGATTATTTTTTTGCAGATTTTGCTCAGCTTGCTGAACTTCATCATTAATAATTTGTTCTTCCGTTTCTATATTTTCCATTTTAAATGGATCACTGAGTTTTTCATTTTCCTTTAATAAACTGTCATATTTCTCGAACTGTTTTTCTAAATCTTGTTTTAGTTCATTTTGTTTATCCAATTCATCTGGATCTTGTTTTTTAGATAATTCATCAAATTGCTTACTTAAATCTTTAAATTCTTCGAAAGTTTCTCTAAGATTTTTTTCAATATCTAAGCGTTTCAGTAAATCTATTTGTCTATCGAGCATTTTATTTAATTCTTCATTCTGAGACTTAAATTCTTCGATATCTTCAGATTTTAACTCATTATTTTCCATTAATTTTTGTAAATTTTCTAAATATTCATTTAGTTCATCTAGATTAATAGATTTAATGAGTTCATCTATTTGTTGAATTTTTTCATAAATTTCTAGATTTTCATCATAAGAGGGTGAAAGTTGTAGGTTTTGTTCTAAATTTTGCAATTCATTAATAATATCATTTTGTTTTTTTATTAAATTTTCCCATTTTTGTTTCTGTTCATAATTAAATTTACGTTCTAGTTTCCATTGATTTTCTAGTTGTTTCAATTCATTTTTAATGTCATTTAGTTCTTTTTGTATATTTGCAAATTTAGAATTAGCGGCTTGTAATTGTTTAGATTGTTCTATTTGGATTTCTTCTTTTGTAGGTATTTTTATTTCATATTCACGAGATTTGGTAGATTTAGGTCCAGTTATAGCGTCATTATCATAAATTTCCAAATAAAAATGAATAATATCATCAGGTTGTAGATTTAGAAAAGAAAAATCTATATCAAAATTAAAATTTTGTATTAAATCATTGTTTGAAATATTTATTGGTATTTTTCCATTAATAGTGGTATCATTACGAGTCAATTTATAAATGGCTAGTAATTTAGTAAATCCATAATCATCAGAAATAGAGCCAGAAACATAATAATGCATTACAGAGAATGTATCTTTTTGCAATTGTACTAATATTTGCGGATAAGCATCGGGTATTTCTGTAATGTAAATATTTGTAGTATCTTGTAATGGAGCTTGTTTAGATTTAGTAATTATTTGCAAATTTTCATTTTTGAATATTTGTAATTGATAATCTAATTTATTTTTTACCGAGTATTTATTTAATTTATCATCATTAATTATTATCAGGCTATCGGCATCCTTCACATTAAATGAAAACGAAATTTTAGTTCCACGTGGAACGCTATATGAAAAAATATTTACAAATTGTTCATTAGCAATTTTTGTATAATTAGGATATATCACTTTGGCTACTAGTCGATAAATAGACGGTTTATTATAAACATTTATTTCATATTCATCAGAAATCCAGTCCTCAGAGATAATTTGAAAATTAGTATTTTCTGTTAAATTTTCAAAAATATACTCATATTTATTATTTAAAGTTTTTTTAGGAATATACTGATTACCATTAGACAATATATAGATATCTTTCGGTATTTTATTACCAGTAATTTCGAAATTTAATACAAAAGATTTTCCAGATTCAGCATAAAAATTTGTATTTAAAATATTAATTTTAAAACCATAATCTTTAGGAAAAATTTTATTATAATTTGATATTCTAACTAAAGGATTAATAAATTGATTAGGAAAAGTAAAAGATAAAGTAAAAAATATAGCTAAAACACCAATATTGCCAATAATCCACTTGTAATATTCTTTAATATTAAAAAATCTTTTTAAATTAATTTTAGATAATTCATTACTGCGTCTAGATAATTCATTTATTAATAATTCATTTTTATTTAGTTCATTTAGTTCAAATAATTCTAATGCAGATAAAAATTTATCATCAGTATTAGAATAATTCCCAAGTAATAATGCGAAATCTTTATAAGATTTATCTCTAAAAAGTCCAAAATATCTTAAAATAGGTAATGCAATATAATAAGAAAAAAATGTTGTTAAAGAAATTATTAATAATATTAGTAATATCAATCTAAAGGAGGAATTGAGCCAAAATAAATTTTCTATTGTTGATAAAACAAATAATAAAGAAACTGAAAATAAAATAAACCAGAATAACCCTTTAATAAGGTTATTGAGATAAAATTTTTTTGCAAATTTTTCTATTATATTTATAATTCTATTGTTGCTTGTCCTTTCCATCGTTTAATAATTTTTGTTTTTGCATTATTGAAATTCATAATATATTTAGATTGTGATAATGAATCTGAGATATTAAAAAACAAATTTCCATTTATCAGAAGTGAATCATTTATATTAATTAATTGCAAATTTATAGAGTCGAGATTTGTTAAAATTACATTTTGATAATTAAGATTTTTATTTATTGAATCGATAGAAATAAGAACAAATCTATATAAATATTCTGGAACCCGTGCAGGTGAGATTATAATAATATTAGTATCATCATTATTTAATAAAATAGAATCTATATAAAGTTCTGTTTTAATATTACGAAATAAATTATCAATTTTTAAGCCTGCAGAATAGTTATCCGAAATTGATTCTATATTTATACTATCAGCTTTTAGTTTATTTATTTGTAAGATATTATTTTTTGAATTAGATTTAAGAATTATTACATTATTATCATTAGTATTGGTTTTAGAAAACAAAATTCCTAATATTATTAATACAGCAAATAAAAGAATTATTAGAATTATATAAAATATATTTTTTTTCATTACAAATTCTTTAATAATCTAACTTCACTATCTGTAAGATAACGCCATGTTCCACGTGGAACATTTTTTTTAGTAAGAGGACCAAACATAGTTCTATCAAGCATTAATACTTTATACCCTAAAGATTCAAAAATCTTTTTAACTATATGATACTGACCAGAATGAATAGCTATACCAACATAATTATGTGGTTTGTCTTCTATATAACTAATTTCATCGACTTTTATTTTGTGTCCATCTATAAATACACCATCAATAATTTTTTGCATATCATTGATTTTTAAATTTTTATCTAATTTTACTTCATAAATTTTTAAAATATTTGATGTAGGATGAGTAAACTTACGAGTTAAATCCCCATCATTAGTGAATAATAAAATACCAGTAGTATTCCTATCTAATCTACCAACAGGATATACACGAAACTTTAAATCACCTAAAAGATTCATAACAGTTTTACGATTTTGAGGATCTTTTGATGTAGTGATATAATCCTTTGGCTTATTCATTAAAATATAAATCTTTTTTTCGGGTTTAATAGTTACATCTCCAATCATCACTTTATCCGATTCAGTAATTCTAGTGCCTAATTGAGTAATAATCTTTCCATTCACAGAAACACTACCAGCTAATATCAAATCATCTGCCTCTCTTCTAGAACAATAACCACAATTAGCAATATATCTATTCAGTCTAATACCTTCATTTTCGGGTTTAGGATCTTTTCTAAACGAATTACTAGTGAAAAATTTTTTATTTTTCTCTCTCTCCTCATTATTCCTTCTAAATTCTTTCATACTTAAAATATTTCATAATTACAAAATTACAAAAAAAAGGGGAATAAAGATTCCCCTTTTCTAATAAAAAGTAAATACTTATTAAACAAGATTTAATCTACTAAAAAGTTCTTTACGATACATTCCACCGATAGGGATTACTTTCATTTTACCTTCAATAACTAAATCTGGATATTTGATACTAAAGATTTTGTCTATACGTACTATATAGCTTCTATGCACACGTACAAACTCTTTAGCAGGTAATATACGTTGCATTTCTTTCATTGTTGAGTGTGTAGTATAGATATTATCAGCAGTATTGATAACAACATAATCTTTCAAAGCCTCTATATAGTAAATATCAGTAAATTTAATACGATTTAGTCTATAATCAGCACGAACAAATATGCTATCAGAATCACTTTTTTCTATTATCATACTTTTTAGCATATCACGTTCTTTGATGAGCTCTTGATCTTCTTTATATTTATTAAGAGCCATCTCTATAGTAGCTATCACTTCGTTTTCTTTAAAAGGTTTCACAATATAACCATAAGGAATAGCTGATCTAGCTTTATCAATAGTATTTTCATCAGCATATGCTGTTAAAAATACTACAGGTATATTAGATTTTTCTCTAATTACTTCAGCAGCCTGTATGCCAGACATATCACCTTTTAGCATAATATCCATAAGAATGATATCGGGTTCTAACTCATCAGCAGCTTGTACAGCAGCTTCACCTGTAGGAAAAGCACCTACAACTTTATAACCAGCTTTTGTTAAGACATTTTCAATGTCTTTTGCGATGATAGCTTCATCTTCTACGATTAAAACTTTTGTCTTTGCCATAATTCAAATTTTTAAATTTTCGACAAAATTAAAAAATATTAATATATATACATAATTATTTATTAATAAATAGACTAAAAGATAAATATTTTATATAGTACAATATGTTTTATAGACTGAAATGATATTTTTTTACACTAATAAAGTTTATTGAACTATAAATGGCAAAGAAAATGAATCTTTATCTGTAATAATATTCAATATATAAGTACCTCTATTATAATTAACAATATTTAATGTATAAACATTTTGATAGTCATTTATCGATTCATTTACAATTAAATTGCCTAGAATATCATAAACATTCAATATAAAAGAATTAATGTTAGACTTTTCTAAAATTATATTTATATAATCGGTAGCAGGATTTGGATAAAGATCAATATTTGTTTGTGAAATAATATAATTATTTATATCTGTACCACAAGCTCCTCTGCCATTTAACTCTGTAGGGCTTGTATTATTAGGATCTAACCAAGGTTTTAATTGCTTATCAGAAGTAGAGCCATTAGA
>JASEGF010000230.1 GCA_030017935.1 Bacteroidales bacterium
AGCAAAATCCTAATGATATTTTTCTAATAGTCTCTTCAATTTTTTGCTTTCATTTTCCCATGTTAGTTCTGCTGCTGCTTTATTTACGTTTTCTTTTAATCTGTTATATAAATTATGATTGTTTTTTAATTTATTTACTGCTTCAGCTATAGCTTCTGGTGTTAGCTCGTCAATTAATATTCCTATTTCATAAGTATCTATGATTTTTTTTATTTCTGGTAGATTTGTAGCAATGATAGGTATCCCTGCTTGTATATATTCAAAAATTTTATTTGGTAAGCTATAGTATGAATTTAAAAAATTTGGATTTTCTATGCACAATCCTACATCAGCAGAACTTGTATATCTCATCATCTCTTCATATGGCTGTTTAGCTATTAGTCGCGCTTTGTCATTAATTTTTTCTTTTTCTATTATATCTTTTAGCTTGTTAATGGCATCTCCATTTCCTACAATATACATGAATACATCATTTAATTGTTTTAAAGATAAAATTGCCTCTTCGTAACCTCTACGAATGTTTACATTACCTTGCATCACGAGTGTAAATTTATCTTTGGAATGGGATAGTTTGTCATCAGCATAAAATCTTATTGGTAAATTTCTAATAATGTAAATTGGTTTTTTATATTTCTTTTTGTAAAATGCAGCAATTGGTTCACTGACAGTGATAAACGTATCTACATGATTAAAACAAAAATTTTCAATAATTTCCCATATTTTTTTAACAAAATTTCTTTTATATAATTGGGTAGATTCCGTGAATAATTCATGACTGTCATATATTAATGGTTTATTTTTAATAATGCTAATTAATGAATTTGCTAGTAGAGTATTTAAATCATTAGCCCATAAAATATCTTGATGTGTGCCAAGTAGATAAAAAAACAGTCTTAAATTATAAGCTAAATAAAAAATTGGACTTCTATTAATTAAAAATTTAAATCTTTTAACCTTATATGGACGCTCTATTGGTAAGCTATCTGGTAATTTTCTACCAATCAATGTAACCTCGAACCCCATTTCGTGTAAAACCAAACAAGTACGATAAACGCGTTGATCTGTTGCTAAATCATTAATTACTGAAACAGTTATTTTTTTCATTAATTTATTAGATAATTATTTTATTCAGAAAAATATATTTTTCAAATTATATGTCAAAAATAATAATTTTTATAATATTAAAAAGAGAGGCAATTTTTTATATTACCTCTCTTTTTGGGAAAATATTTTATATAAGTTTAGTTAGGTAAAATTTTAGAAATTTTTATTTCTTTTGCTTTACCATATTTTTTTAGATCTTTAAAAGGTAGATCTTCTTTATTACCGATAATGGAATAGGTATATTTATTATCTTTCAAATATTGAGTTGCGAAATTATTAATGTCGTCAAAAGTAAGATTAGGCACTTCATCAAAAATTATTTGCCTTACATCAAAGTCTATTCCTCTATCTAAAGCAAGTTCATAAGCATAGAATATATCATCTCTAATTATTCTCTCTGTACGAAGTGATTTTATAATACCATCTTTGGCTAGTTGTAGAGAATTATCTGAGCGAGGTACATTATTTAGCAAGGTTAGAAAACCATTTATTGCACTATCCATTTTATCATATTGTGTTCCTATGAATGATAAGCAAAATGCATAATCATCTTTTTTAGGTGGTAACTGATACATAGACATAGCTGTGTAGGCTAAAGCTCTACGTTCACGCATTTCTTGGAAAATTATACTATTCATACTACCACCAAAATACTCATTAAATAATTCTACTGTTGGTTCCAATTTAGGATTATAACCTTTAGGACCTCTAGAAAACATAAATAATTGAGATTGAGGAATATCGTAATTGACCCAATACATTACATTTTTATCTGTAGGTTGTATCTCAAATTTATAGTTTTTATCTAAAGTATTAAAAGGTGGATTTACGCGATAATGATCATTCATAATAGTGATCAAATCGTCTAATGAAATATCTCCATAGAAATAAATCTTTTGAGAATATTTAGGTAAATTTTTAACAAATGCTAATAAATCATCAGGGCTCATTTTACTCAATTCTTTTGTAGAAAGTGTATGCAACATAGGATTATTTTCACCATATAAACTATAACTAACAAGAGCACTTATAATATACATCATATTCTTTGTAGCATCAGTTCTTTCTTTTGCTAAATCATTAATAAAATTTTTATAAATTGTATCATTAGATTTAGCATTATTTAAAAGGTGCATAACTAAATCTATACCTGCTGGCAAGTTTTCTGTAAGTCCCGAAATGCTTATGTATGTTTTATCCTCGCTCACATTTATACTATAAGTGATTCCTAAACGATAAAACTCATTTGATATCTCCTCTGGAGAATATTTATCAGTGCCTAGCAATTTAATATATCTAGCTGCTAGAGGTAATTCTTTGGAATTTTCTAAGCCTATATCATAAACAAATTCTAAATTAAAAGTGGGATTTTCTGTATTTCTAATATACCATATAGGAATATCTGGTGTAAACTCTCCAAATTGGATATCTTTTTTGAAATCTAAAAATACAGGTGCTATGTCAGGGACAGGTGTTTCCTTGATTTTTTTGAAAAATTCTGACTCAGCATCTTTATTTGTCTCAATTGGAGTGAGTTTATTTTTTGCAATTTTTTGAATATTAGGATCTTTACCTACTTTTTTGTATATTACTACATAATTATTTTGAAAATATTTATTAGCAAAATCTATTACATCTTTTTTAGTAACTTTATTTAATATTTCGTAAGTTTCTAAATATTTATCCCATGGTATACCCAGAGAGAATGCATCTACAAACATCATTGCACGGCTAGCGTTATTTTCTAGTTGTTTGATTCTTTCTAGTCTAACGTCATTCACTATAGCTTGTAATAGCCAATCTTCGAAGTCGCCATTTTTCACACGTTCTATCTGTTGTAATAGTAAATCTTTA
>JASEGF010000231.1 GCA_030017935.1 Bacteroidales bacterium
ATAAACTTTTTGATTAATCATAAAAATCTCGATAATCATCCTAAACTACTAAACTAATCAACTTATGAACTTTAATTTATAATTTGTGCTCATTTGTGTACATTTGTGGATTAATAAATAATAATTGTGCAGTTAAAATAATTAACCCACAATAAACATTATAGAACCTTTTTAAAAAATTAAATAAATTTGTTTTAATTTTGTAAATTAAAAAATTAATATTATATGTCATTAATAGAAAAAATAACTAAAGATATCATGGCTGCTATGAAAAACCATGAATCTGATAAATTGGATGCTCTCAAAGCTATCAAATCTGCATTATTATTAGCTCAAACAGAAGGGAATACTAAAAGAGAATTAACTGAGGCTGATGAAATAAAAGTTTTACAGCGTTTATACAAACAAAGAATAGAATCTGCAGAAATTTATAATAACAATAATAGAACTGATTTAGCTGATATAGAGCTCTCACAGGCTGCTATCATAAAAACATATCTACCTGCTCAGCTTTCAGATGAAGAAATAGAAAATGAAGTAAAAAAAGTCATAAATGAGTTAAATGCTACTTCTATAAAGGATATGGGAAAAGTTATGGGCGTCGTTTCTAAATCTCTTGCAGGCAAAGCAGATAATGCTACTATTTCTAATATTGTTAAAAAACTTTTAAGCTAATATATAAAACTTTGTTAAAATAAATTGTATGCTCAATGTTGCTCTAATGTATGGTGGTTATTCTGGCGAGAGAGATATTAGCATCAAAAGTGCTGATATGATAGCAAAAAATATCGATAAAAATCTGTATAATGTTTATCTAATTGATGTACAAAAAGATAAATGGCTTTGCAAAGATTCAATTAATAATGAAGTAGAATTACTGCTAAATGATTTCTCTGCAATCTTTAATAACCAAAAAATTAATTTCGATGTAGCTTTTATAATCATTCATGGTACGCCGGGCGAAAATGGTTTGCTAGAAGGCTATCTCGAAATCAAAAATATACCTCATACTACTTGCCCTGCTTCAGTATCTATGCTTACTTTTAATAAATATTATTGCAAATCTATCGTTAATGATAGTAAATTAGTTTCTTTAGCTCCATCAGTATATTTCCCTTTTCCTTTGCCATATAAAGATGTAATTGATAAAATAGAACAATTAAATTTCCCATTATTTATCAAACCAGCTAATAGTGGCAGTAGCGTAGGTCTTAGCAAAATTTATAATATTAATGAATTAGATGCAGCTCTACAATTAGCATGGAAATATGATAAAGAAATATTAATCGAGCAAGGAATCAAAGGTAGAGAGCTCACTTGTGGTGTCTTTAGCTATAATGATAATATCATTACCCTACCAGTAACGGAGGTTATTTCTAAAAAAGATTTTTTCGATTATGAGGCGAAATATACTCCAGGTATGTCTGATGAAATAACTCCTGCTGATATTAGCAAGGATTTATCTGATTTGATACAATCAACATCAAAAAATTTGTATAAATATTTATCATGCTTTGGTGTAGTTAGATTCGACTATATATGGGATGGTAAGGAATTATTTTTTTTAGAGGTCAATACTATTCCAGGTATGAGTGAAGCATCCATTGTCCCTGTACAAGCTAAAATTGCAGGATATTCACTTTCTCAATTAATTAATATGCTAATAGAGAATGCTTTAAGTAGAAAATTTTAATTTATTGAAATAACGTTTAAATAAAAGATTTTTCTTTGGTACAATAAATACAAGATAAATATGAAGAAAATAATAATATTTATAATTATTTTATTTTTATTAGAATCATGTAATAATAAAAATAATAAAAATTTTACGTATAATGATAATGAAAATATAACTAGTAGTTTTATATTAAATAACGACATCATGAAAAAATTTAATAGGTATGTTTCTGATATGAATTTTGATAGTACTGTTATTTATTTTATAGAATTTTATGTTAAAGATAAAACTTTTAACGATAAAGATACATTTGTTGAAATATCTTATAATTATTGTGATAGAGATATAGAAGGCTATAAAGGCATATTAATGATTGATAGTAATATAGTAGCAATTTGTGATAAAAATAATATTGGTCAAAAATTTTATAACAAAAAATATATTTTTTACGTTCCATATAAAAAATTTAAATGTAGAGATGATACACTTATTTTCATGAATTTACTTAAATTAGATAATGGAACATTCATAGAACCGTGGAGCATAGGTATGTAAAAAATCATTGTTGTCCGATAATAATGAAAATATGAAGAAAATAATAATATTTATTTTTATTTTATTTTTATTAGAATCATGTAATAATAAAAATTCTACATATAATAATGATAATAAAAATATAACTAGTAATTTTATATTAAATAACGACATCATGAAAAAATTTAATAAGTATGTTTCTGATATGAATTTTGATAGTACTGTTATTTATTTTATAGAATTTTATGTTCAAGATAAAACTTTTAACGATAAAGATACATTTGTTGAAATATCTTATAATTATTGTGATAGAGATATAGAAGGCTATAAAGGCATATTAATGATTGATAGTAATATAGTAGCAATTTGTGATAAAAATAATATTGGTCAAAAATTTTATAACAAAAAATATATTTTTTACGTTCCATATAAAAAATTTGAATGTAGAGATGATACACTTATTTTCATGAATTTACTTAAATTAGATAATGGAACATTCATAGAACCGTGGAGCATAGGTATGTAAAAAATCATTGTTGTCCGATAATAATGAAAATATGAAGAAAATAATAATATTTATTTTTATTTTATTTTTATTAGAATCATGTAATAATAAAAATTCTACATATAATAATGATAATAAAAATATAACTAGTAATTTTATATTAAATAACGACATCATGAAAAAATTTAATAAGTATGTTTCTGATATG
>JASEGF010000232.1 GCA_030017935.1 Bacteroidales bacterium
ATTATTCTTTTTTAATCTTTACCCACAATAAACGTTATAGAACAAACTATTTCATTTTTTTTATTCTACTCGAATTATAAATAACAGTGATAGAGCTTAGCAACATAGCGGCCTCTGCGATTATTGGGTGGAGGAGAGACATCATGGCCATAGGTACTGCTATTATGTTGTATATAAATGCCCAGAAAAGGTTTTGTTTTATTTTTTTAAAAGTTAATTTAGATAAATTAATAGCATCTAATATTTTTGATATATCACCTTTTGAGATTATAATATCAGCACTCTCGATAGTGAGGTCTGAGCCTGTGCCAATAGCAACACCTATTTCAGCTGCTTTCAGGGCGGCTGCATCATTTATCCCATCGCCTACCATCATTACTTTTTTACCTTCTATTTGATATTTTCTAATGATATCTACTTTTTTTTCTGGTGATACGCCTGCCCACACTTCGTCTATTGAGATTTTATTTGCAATATTATGAGCTGTTATCTCATTGTCTCCAGTAACCATAGCAGTTATCAAGCCTAATTCTTTAATTTTTGCAATAGTATTAGCAGCATCTAACTTCAAAATATCACTAATTCTCATGTAACCTATTATTTCATCATTTTTTGTAACTTCTAACACCGTTTCTCCATTTTCGAGGAAATTCAAATAATTATCTGGATAAATTGGTTTACCTATATTAAAAATATCATTATTAAATTTCCCTTTAATGCCCTGCCCGCTAATTTCTTCTATATCTGTTATTGTTATTTTTTTGAATTTATCTTTGTCAATAACATAATTAACTATTGCTTTTGCTAGGGGATGTATCGAATTCTCTTCTATATTAGCTATAACATTTAGAACCTCATCATCTAAATTATGATCTACAACCGTTAATTGACCTGTTGTGATAGTACCAGTTTTATCAAATAAAATCACATTAATATCTTTAGCCATTTGTATAGCTTCTCCATTTTTAATTATTAAACCTTTTTTAGCAGCTACACCACTAGATGTTACTAGAGCCATAGGAGTTGCTAATCCTAGTGCACATGGACAGGCGATTACTAAAGTAGCTACGAAAGAAAAAATAGCTGTAGACAAAGCTCCTGCATCTGTAATAATCCACGGAAAAATATTTGCTGCTTTATGTAAAAATGGTAAATATAGTTCATAATTAAAAAACCAAAACACAAAGCTTAATAAAGCTAATATCAAAACTATGGGAACAAAATATCTTGTTATTTTATCTGCCAGAGCTTGTATGGGCACTTTAGATGATTGAGCTTCTTCTACTAATTTTATCATTTGATTGATAAAAGTTTCTTCTCCTACTTTTTCTACTTTTACATTTATTATACCATTCTCTACAATAGTGCCACTTATCACATTGTCATTAACTGTTTTGTAAACTGGAAGTGGTTCTCCTGTAACCATTGATTCATTAATTGAAGCTTTACCTTCAATTATTTTACCATCTAAGGGTATTTTTTCACCTTGACGAATAATGATGATTTCACCTAATTTAACAGCATCAATGGGTGTTTCTATAATTGTTTCGTTATTCAATACATTTGCTGTATTTGCTTTTAATGAGATCAAAAGTCTAATCTCTTTAGCAGCATTATTTTTCATCCTAGACTCTATGTATCTACCTATGAGATTGAGAGTAATAATCATAGCTGCTACTGTACCAAATGAAAGTACATCTAATCCCAAAATTGCTAAAATATTTGTTAACCACGCAGAGATAGCTCCTATTGATAATAATGTATCCATATTAGTGTGAGAATGTATCAGAGCAACCCAAGCATTTCTGAGCATTTTTCTACCAGTGATAAATATCACTGCTGTGCTAGCTATTAGTTCTATAACGATGAAATAAGGTATATGGATTCCACTCATATGAATAATCATCAGTAACATCAATGGAATAGTAATATAGAGCGATAAATTCATATTTCGCTTTGCTTCTTGGAATTGTTTTTCTATTAAATCTTCTGTGGGAGCATCCATAGTGGCTTTATAACCTGCTTTTTCGATAGCTTTTTTTATATCTTCAAAACTAATATTATCATTAGCTATTACAAATGCTTTTTGAGTAGCTAGATTTACAGATACATATTTGACTCCATCCAATTTTTTAATTGCGTTTTCTACATTTTTTACACACATCGCACACACCATACCCTGCACACTAAATGAAAATTTCTTTTCCATGATTATAACATTTATTAATGCAAAAATAATATTAATGTATGATGTTTTATTAAAAGATGATTAATATTAATAAAGACATTTCAGTAATTATGATTATTCCAATAAAAATATAGCTCTATGACAATTTGTATGGGCAATCTAATTTGAGTAAATAACTATAAAAAGATTTTTATAACTTAAATAGAGTAAATAATAAAGCGTAAGAAATACATTTCCTCTTAATTACTTTTAAAAATATATGCTTGGTAAGAAAAAGATGCGGGGAATGGGTAGAATTAAAATATTGTTATACTTAACTATTGTTATTTGTATTTTTGTTTCATCAAATTCCAATACTTGTCCCAAGCCCATCTGTCGTGTGATGATAGATTCAGTAATCTTCCAATGTCTGGATCTATCACATCTTTCAGGTACTTATTCATCACTACGAACCACATCAAATAACTCTGTAAGTACTTCGTAGCTACGCCGTGAAATCTAATCAACCATTTTTTAAAATTGTTTATCTTGCTCTCTACTATCTCTACACTGTATAGACCTCGTTTTATTTCCTTTTTGTTTACCATTACCTTTTTACTTTTAACTTCTTTCACCGCCTTTTTGAACTCCTTTTTAGGCTTTACGCATAGTAGATTACTTTCTGATATTCTATTCTTTAGCTCTTCTTTCAATTGCTCACTCTTAACCTTTTTCTCCCCAATAT
>JASEGF010000233.1 GCA_030017935.1 Bacteroidales bacterium
CGGACTAACTGCCGTTAAAATACCCAATATAAAAGCTGTAATAACAGGAACGGAACTGCTATCTAATAATGATTGGAGAAAGTCCATTTTATAACTGCTTTAGCAATTCATCAATTTTGTTTTTAATTCCCTCTTTAAACTTTTCCGGTGCATTTTTCGCATAGGAAAAACTAAACACGGTCATGTTGTTTACTTTCTCTTTACCATCTTTCCATCCATTCACAAACAAAGAAGACGATGTAACTTCGTACTTGTTTGCAATCGCTTCATTTTCTTTTTTTGAAATATCTATTACTTTGAAGATAATTTTACCCTCTGCTTTTTCTTTGGAATAAAGACTATCCAAAAGGGCTGCTGTATTTGCTTCTATCGCCCGGCAAGTGACACAGCGTTGCGCTCCATGAAAATAAAGAACCTCTATGCGGTTAGACTGTATTTCTTTTGTTTTGTTCTCGAAAAAATTTTTAGAATTTTGTCCGTTTACAATAGATAAAATACCTATTGTTACGATTACTGATAAAATAAATTGTCTTTTCATAATTTTTTGTTTTTGGTTATTAACTCTTTTACTTCTGCAAGAGATAATTTTTTCCCTGCTGATACGACTTTCTCGTCAATCACCAAAGCCGGGAGCCCTAAAATGTTATACTCCATGATTTTTAATAAATCTTCTTCTTTGATAAGTGTTGCATCGCAGCCTAATTCTGAAATAGCTTGCTTGGTGGTTTCGTACAATGCTTTACAGCTTGAACACCCTGTTCCTAATACTTTAATTTCCATTGTCATTCTAATTTAAAGTTAATATAATAATCGTAATTCGTAGAACTACGAACAATTATTCCCCAAAAAAAGTGCTGCTATTCACAGCACGATGTATCATTACATTTGCAATCATCAAAAAAAACTGCAAATAACTTTCGGGCAAGTTCCCAGTTTTGTCGGTTTATACAATAGCGGACCTTTGGCGATTCTATTTCTCCCTGAATTAAACCAGCTTCTTTCAGTTCTTTCAAATGCTGCGAAACTGTTGCTTTAGCGATAGGCAATTCTTCGTGAATTTCACCAAAGAAACAACTATCTTGTTTTGCCAAAAAATCAAGAATAGCAATCCGTGCCGGATGCCCCATTGCTTTAGCAAAATGAGCAATCAGTTCTTGCTCTGCTGTGTACTGTTTCTCTTTCATTTCAATTCTCCTTTCTTATTTATTGTTCGCAAAATTACGAACAATATTTTTAATGTCCAAATTATTCAACATATTTTTTTCGATTAGGTGAAACATTTGTATTCAGACATTTGTGTAATTCAAAAATATGTTGTATCTTTGAACCCGTGAGATAGGCAGACAAACAGCGGACAAATTCAGACAAATAATCTTGAAAAAATCGTTACTGTTTCATTAACTATTTGAAATTCATTATAAATTTATATTATAATTTTGCAAAAAATTAAAAATGAGGAGAGATGCCAGAGTGGTGGAATGGGGTAGTCTCGAAAACAGTTGTCCATTTAATACGGAGCAAGATGGCGAATCGCTTTCTCTCTGTAGAACCTTTTATTAATCACAATATATGAAACATTTAAAATTATTTTTTATATTTTTTGTTTACATACTTTCACTAAATACTATTAATGCTAATGATTCAGATACTATCAAAAAAATTTTTTATTTCAAATTATTTTCTAATATAGATCCGTCGGCTAGTAGAATAGTAAATAAAGCAATGAGCGAAGCCAAAGATGTAAATGCAGATCTCATCATTGTGCATTTGAATACCTATGGAGGAACATTGGTAGATGCAGACAGCATGCGCACTACTTTTTTACACTCGCAAATACCTATCTGGGTACTTGTAGATAATAATGCAGCCTCTGCTGGTGCACTGATTTCTATAGCAGCAAACAAAATATTCATGGTGCCAGGCTCCACTATTGGTGCTGCCACAGTGGTAGATCAAACTTCGCAAGCTCTACCAGACAAATATCAAAGCTATATGCGAGCTATGATGCGTAGCACTGCTATAGCTCGTGGTAGAGATCCTAAAATAGCAGAGGCAATGGTAGATCCAGATATATACATTCCTGGTATCATCGATTCTGGCAAAGTACTCACTTTCACAGCACAAGAAGCTCTCAAAAATGGCTTTTGTGATGAGATAGTACAAGATTTTGATGATTTGATAGCTAAAAATAATTTACAAAATGCACAAATCATTAAAATGCGAATCACTTGGTTAGACAAATTAATTAATTTTTTTCTAAATCCCCTTGTGAGTGGTATATTAATTATGCTCATTATAGCAGGTATATTTTTCGAATTACAATCACCAGGTATAGGATTTCCACTCATACTAGCGATAATTTCAGCTGTTTTATATTTTGTACCATATTATATAGAAGGCTTAGCAGCTAATTGGGAAATCATAATTTTTATTATTGGCATAATTTTACTTTTAGTAGAATTGTTTGCTATTCCTGGCTTTGGAGTTACAGGTATTAGTGGGATAATATTGATATTAGCAGGGCTAATACTTAGTTTAGTAGATAATAAAGGATTTCATTTCCCAGAGCATGCTTTAGAGCAATTAGGGACAGCATTTGCCACAGTGACCGTAGCTGTCTTTGTAAGTTTAACTGCAAGTATACTATTATCTAAAAGATTATTTACAAAACCTGTTTTTGGCCAGAATCTATCTCTCACTACTGAGATGAAAAGTGAAAATGGATATATTGGTAGTGATTTACTTTTTAAAAAATTAATTGGTCAAATTGCCACTACCTATACAGTGCTAAGACCTTCTGGCAAAATAATTATCAATGATGATGTGTATGATGCAGTATCGTTATACTCATATATAGATAAAGGTAAAAAAGTAAAAATCG
>JASEGF010000234.1 GCA_030017935.1 Bacteroidales bacterium
TGAGTAAAATATCATATACTATTTTAAACATTTAAAAAATGTTCATTACTTTCCATACCTTATAATCACTCCTCTCTTTACTTTCTAAATAATTTATACTTTTGTTTACTCTTTCTTTGTTTAAATTTTTTATTACTTTTATATTTGTTTTAATTTTCCTCTAAATATAATATGAATAATGAGTATTTAAAAAGTTTTCATAAATATTTGCTTTTAGATAAACGCAATAGTCCTAATACTATTGATGCTTATTTGGGAGATGTTAATAAGTTGATTAATTATTTTAGTGGTATTAATAAATCATTTATTTCTGCTAAATTGGATGATTTAGAACAATTTGTAAGTTTCTTATCTGAACTAGGCTTAGAAAGTAGCACATTAGCACGTATAATTTCTGGCATCAGGGCTTTTTATAAATTTTTACAAGAGGAAGAAATCATAGAAGACAACCCTGCTGAGCAATTAGATACACCGAAACTTACAAGAAAATTACCCGAAATTTTATCAATTGAGGAGATTGAGCAAATTTTATCTGTTATCGATTTGAGTAAGTTCGAAGGACATCGCAATAAAGCCATTATTGAAGTTTTGTATGGTTGTGGGCTGAGGGTAAGCGAGCTTATTAATTTGAAAATGATGGATTATTTTGCTGATGAATCCATTTTGAGAGTTATAGGAAAAGGTGATAAAGAACGCTATGTCCCTATTGGTAGTAAGGCTAAAAATGCTTTGCACTATTATATAGAATATAGTAGACCTCATTATCCGATGGTTACTCAATATCAACAGTATATATTTCTTAATAGACGTGGAAAAAAATTAACTAGAGAAATGATTTTTATAATTGTAAAAGATTATGCTGCTAAAGCTGGTATACAAAAAAATGTTCATCCACATACTTTCAGACATAGCTTTGCTACACATTTGGTAGAAAATGGTGCAGATCTTTTTGCTGTACAAGAAATGTTAGGACATTCATCTATAACTACTACTGAAATTTATACTCATGTTTCTATGTCTTATTTGAGAGATGTTATAGATAATTTTCATCCAAGAAATAAAAATTAATATTTTATAAAAATTATGATAGTTAATAATCAAAATTATCAATCAGTATGGGCAGATTTCAATAATAAAAGAATTTATTGCATTGATCAGAGGGCACTACCTTTTAGATTTTCGATTTTGGAATTGAACAATCTAAATGACATCTCTAATGCTATCAATACTATGGCTATACGTGGTGCTCCAGCTATTGGCATCACAGCAGCTTATGCTATTTGGTTATCACATTATTATAATGATGGTAACATTAATCTTATCCTTCAAGATTATAATAGATTAATCTCACTACGTCCCACAGCTATAAATTTAAAAAAAGGTGCAGATTACGTGTTTTCAGCAATAAATGAAAACATAAATAATTCACAAGTTTATGATAGAGCTATCGAATTTGCAAATAATGAAATGAATGCTTGCTACAAAATTGGAACGTATGGAGTGGAATTAATTAGAGCAATTCATAATAAATCAAACAAAACAGTGAATATACTTACGCATTGTAATGCTGGATGGTTAGCGTGTGGTGATTATGGAACAGCATTGGCTCCAATTTTTGAAGCAAATAAACAAAATATACCTATTCATGTTTGGGTAGATGAAACTCGTCCATTAAATCAAGGTTCTCGTTTGACAGCATGGGAACTTTATAATGAAAAAATACCTTTCTCTATTATTACTGATAATACAGGCGGACTACTTATGATGAAACATAAAGTCGATATGATAATAATCGGTGCAGATAGAATAGCTAGAAATGGTGATGTAGCTAATAAAATTGGTTCTTATCTAAAAGCTTTGGCTGCTGCTGCTCATTCAATCCCATTTTATGTGGCTGCTCCTATTTCTACTTTTGATTTCTCTTTAGATTCTGGGGATGACATTCCAATAGAACAAAGGAATTCTTTAGAAATACAATCTATTCAATCTTATTATAATGATGAATGGATTAGCTCGGAATTATTCCCATCAGATTATCAATCTATTAATTACGCTTTTGACATCACTCCTGCAAAATTTATTAATTCTTTTATTACAGAACAAGGCATTTATAAAAATATTAATTACTTGATAAAGCAATTTTATTCTTAATATAATCATTTTTTTATTTAAAATCTTGTAAATAATGAAACAATATTTAAAACAAGCCAAAGAAATATCAAAATTTATGCGAAGACTTTATCTGCAAAAGTTAACTACTAGCCTAGGAGGTAATATAAGCATGAAAATAAATGATAGGATTTTAATTACCCCATCGCAAATAGATAAAAATGATCTTAAAGCTAAAGACATTGCACATTTAACTACAAATGGAGATATTCTAAAATCAAAACATAAAATAAGTTTAGAAACACCTATGCATATAGCTATATACAATGCCAGATCTGATGTACAAGTGATAATACATGCACATCCATTTTGGTGTACTGTAGCTGCTATTTGGGGCTTGCAAATAGATACTAATGTTACTGATGAAGCTCAATTTAATATAAAGAAAATAAGCTTTGCTAAGTATTATCCTATGGGGACAGAAGATTTAGCTAATGAGATTGCAGAAAAAATAAAATATTCAGATGTTGTCATAATGCCCAATCACGGGATAGTATGTGTAGGCAAAACACTTATAGAAACTATAGAAAAATTAGAAATTGCAGAGAATTTAGCTCACATTAGTTGGTTAAAACAGTTCAATGATAAGCTGACGTTTCTGCAAGATTAAAACTATTGTAATGGTTTTCGAAACATCAAAATATTAATAGTTTAAATTTATTAATGATATAGTTATTTTATTTTATATGTTATTTATATTAGATATTAAAAG
>JASEGF010000235.1 GCA_030017935.1 Bacteroidales bacterium
TTTTGTTACTTTTCTTTGTGTGGCTGACAAAGAAAAGTAAATTAAGTAGAAATTTATTTAAAAATCAATTATACTAATAAGAAATATAGTTATAACCGTGAAAAAACCAATAAGAATTTAGTTATTATCTAAACGCCTATTTCAATTATTTTATTTCTAATAGTTTTTATAATTATAATTAATTAATCAACAAATTATAATCAATATGTTATTTCGCAGCTTTATCTTTAACCGTTAAATTTGCTCTCATATTTTTTGATAGCACTAGTAATGACTACATACATTACACATATCATCAACGGCCACGAAATAAGCCATAAAATTTCTCTCCAATACATAATATATAAATTTTTTAAAAATTAATATGCTGTATCACTTTCAGATATTTCATCTGCTGTGAACTTTTTCTTTAAAAGTTTTCTCCAAGTATAGATAATATATGCAGCTACGAAAGGTACAAGCAGCGATACATAAGACATCACTATCAATGTATATCTGCTCGACGAAGCGTTATGTATCGTCAGACTAGACTGTAAATCTACTAATGAAGGATAGAAAACTGTATTATTATATCCTACACACAGAAATAGTGCAAGCACAGTAAAAAATGTTCCACAGCCAGCAAACCAGATACCTTTATTTTCTAATTTTTTATTTTTCAAATATGGTGTAGCTATTCCTAATAATACTAATACTACGCCAATTAAAAATAGAATGCCTAACCATGGTAACTCGATAAAATTATTAAAGTATTTATATTTCTCTAAATATACTAATTGAGTTGTAGGATCTACTGCAAAGCCATTACCTAGTAGAATAGCAAAGACAAATGACAAGAAAAATACCAAAAAGATGGCTGCATTTATGAGTAATTGTTTTTTTGATTTTACATAAAGTTGCTCATCATCTACACGATTCATTAGGAATAAAATTGCCAATATTCTAGCTAAAAAGAATATAGAAAAACCTAATAATAAATTTTTAATATTAGCGAAAGATTCTAATCCATGCCAATTAGTAGTCCAACTAACGAAATTCATATCATTATGAACAAAATTACTACCAGTGAAAAAAGTGCCTACTGCTACACCTAAAGAGATGGTGCCTATCAGACCATTCAAAAATAAAAACCATTCATAAGTTTTAGCACCTAAAAAGTTGCGAGCTTTATTTCTAAACTCATATGACACAGCCTGCAAGATAAAAGTAAACAATATCAACATCCACAGCCAGTAAGCTCCACCGAAGCTAGTGCTATAAAACAGTGGAAAAGCAGCAAACATAGCACCACCAAAAACAACTAATGTTGTGAAAGATAGATCCCATCTAGTACCTACAGCATTTAAAATCAAACTTAATTGTGGTTCTTTTTTACCTAATGAATATATTAATGATTGTCCGCCTTGGACAAACATCATAAAAACAAGAGCGGCACCTAAAACTGATATTATTAGCCACCAATATCCTTGTAATGCATTATAACTTAATTGCTCAAACATAATTCCTCCATTATTTTTTAAAATTATCTGGCCCTTTACGTACCTGATTAAACATAATTCGTAGCTCTGCTATCAATAAAGTAGTGAAAATTATAGCAAAAAGTACAAAAGTCGTCTGTACAGTGGATACACTTAAATGAGTAACTCCAGCGATTGTAGGCATCAAATCTTGTATAATCCATGGTTGCCTACCTACCTCTGCCACTACCCATCCCATTTGTGAAGCTATAAATCCAAATAATATAGACCACAAACCTACATATAACAAAAATTTCTTTTTCTCTATAGTATCTCGCCATACATATATTAAAATAAGGATAAATAACAAGATAAATAAAAATCCTAATAACACCATGATATGAAAACTATAAAATGTGAGAGCTACATTAGGTATAAGCTCTTTAGGATCATTTAAATATCCATAACCAAAATATTTAAAATAATTATTTACAAAATGCTCGCCTTCTTTAGTATTAGGATCAAATTTTTTACTAATTTCTGCCAGTGTAGTAGTGTCATTAGCTTTTTTAGCTTTTTGATATTCCTGCAAGGTCTGAATAGCTACTTGTCCTCGAGCCATTTTTTCTTCAGCACTTAAAATGTTATGCTCTTCGTTACCATAGATGAGATCTTCTATACCGGGTACAAAGGAGTTAACATCTCTATTGCTGAGAAAAGATAACAAATATGGAATTTCAATTTTGAAATAATAAGGTTTCTCATCATTAGTGATATCTTTTTTAGGATTCAGAATGCCTATAGCCACTAAACCTGCTTGAGATTTACCTTGATACAAACCCTCCATAGCTGCTAATTTCATAGGTTGTTTTTGTGCTACTTGATAAGCAGAGCCATCACCAGTGAAAACTACCATGATAGAGCTAATAAGTCCAAAAATAGCTGCTATAAGCATACTTTTTTTAGCCATAAAAAGATTTCGTTTTTTTAATAGATACCATGAAGACACACTAATGACAAATAAAGCAGCGACAATATAACTGCTAGTAGTAGCATGCAAAAATTTATTCACTGCTACTGGACTCAATGCTACATCCCAGAAATTTATCATTTCATTTCTAGCTGTGGCAGGATTGAATACGGTACCTGCTGGATATTGCATCCACGCATTAGCTATTAAAATCCACAATGCAGACAAATTGGAACCAATGGCTACAAGCCAAGTAGATACTAGATGAAATTTTTTACTCACTCTATCCCAACCGAAAATCATCACTGCTAAGAAGGTAGCTTCCATGAAAAAGGCCAAAATACCTTCGATAGCTAGCGGTGCGCCAAAGATATCACCTACAAACCAGCTATAATTGCTCCAATTTGTACCAAATTCAAACTCCAAT
>JASEGF010000236.1 GCA_030017935.1 Bacteroidales bacterium
CACAATTCTTAGCCAAACCCTTAACATAATCATCAAGCGTTACTGGGATTTTTAGTATACCAAGCATGCTCAATCCGATCAATATTGAAACAACCCCTCCTATTACTGATACAACTCCGACGCCAAACAACGATTTACCATATACCAGCATACAAACACCTAACATGATATATGCTGTGACCAATCCAATGCCGAACACCACGGCACGCCCTATGCCATCCTTCATACCTCTGCTCGTACCGGCCGTATATGATAAGATGAACCCTAATATGGCCATAAGACACGGGGAAAACCCGGAAAAAACGCCCATAGAAAAAGCAAGAGGAACACCCCAAATATCATCATTAATTGAATTATTGTTTGTAGTTTCTTCAGTGTCATTTAGATAAGCGTTGATTTTTATCGTAATGTTTTCTTTTGTAATTTCTTCTTTTGGTATCTTCACTTCTTTATTTATTACTATTGCAGGGATCTCCAAAAATCCGTACCTTTCCCAGTTTTTTAACCCTTCTTGCGTACCTGTATCGATATATTCAAATGTAACATTACCTTTTATACCAGCATTGTAACTTCGTTCGATTTCAGCAATTATCGGATCGGTCTTTTTACAGTCTTGACACCCGCTCATATGAAAATATTCAACGAAAACATCCGTGGCACTTACAGGATAACTCGTCAAGACTAAACAAGCTATGCTTACTAATGTAAGAAAAAACAATTTTTCCCCGATGCCAAGCATTATGCTCCCATTACGCATATTTTGTAAATTTTATTGCTCACTTTTAGATTTTATTTGCGAATATATAAATATCACGCATGCCGATGTCCAAATAATTACCCAAACACTGCTTATGATATTTGCGAATATATTTGGCAAACCGATTTTGTCTCCTGACCACGTCATTAAAAAAATACCTAATCCCAGTAAAATTAAAAAGATGAGATACGAAATAGAATAATAATTTTTGTATATGAGACTAATAAGCCAGAATATTGGAGCGATACCTACCAATATATTTAATAGCATGTATAAATCTAGTGTGGCACCTCTACTTACCATAATAATTTCTAGCAATACGATAAATGTGCTTATTATAGACATAATTATACTTACAATTAACGTAAATTTGTCTAAATTTAAAAATTTTTTATATTTACTTGTAAATAAAAATGACAAATTTAAACTAACTATAAAAATGATGATAGCGCTAAGTAAAATCCACAAACCTTTTATCTGGCTTATAATAAGATAAAAGATTAATGCCAACAATATAAAATCTATTATCACTAACCCAAGCATCTTTTTCCTGGTTACTATTATCCCCATACTCATTGCTCCTAGTAAATATTTTTTAGTTCGGTTATTATATGGTCGTCAATTTCTGTTTCAGTAAAGATTCCCATATTATTCTCATTCGGCATGTTCATCGTTGTTATTTGATTAATTAGGCGATCAGATTTAATTAAGATCCCAGAGTCTTTATTTACCCAATAATTGCCTAAAACATGACCTATGACTATAGTACTATTTGATGTGTTTTTTTCAGATATATTTACACTATAATCTGAGATCATTCCGATATTAACACAATCGTAACCAATTTTATTTATAATAATTTTTTCTTTACCTAAGCAAGTATAATTTTTTATACCTATAATGCTGTATTCAAATGCTCTACCATCCGTAAGAAATGTTCCATTCGAACATATATCCGAAGACCAAGTATCTCCATACTCAATTATGGTTTCAGGATAAACTATCATATTTGGTAGTTCTAACTGTAAATCGAGCAAATATTTATTTTCACTAGGCACATATATTAAATCACCTTTAGGACTTATATTCATGGTAAAAATAGTTGTGTTATTTAATAAGTTTACACCATAAATATAATCAATATAATCTGATGTATAATTTGCTACAAGCATATCGACACTTGCACACATTTCATAAATATTATCTCCTACAATTCTATCATCTTTTATGTCATATGAATATGTATAATTTTTTATAAAATCATATTTTAAATTATAACTTTCATTTATATTATTCTCAATTAAATAGTATCCAAATAACCCTAAAAGTATCATTATAATTATAAATGCTATTAACAAATTTATATATTTTATATAAATACCTCCAAAATATTAAAAATTATAAATTTAAATTATTTATATCCATCCAGCCTCATGACATATGTGCATTGCATTGACGCATACGTATATATCAGCCCCTATCCCACCTATACATGCTAATACCGTTGCTAATGTGAACCAAGTTAATGCTGCGGTGCCACAAGTTGCTCCTACTACTGCAGAACTACCGAGACATGCAACAACTGCAAAGAAACACAACCAATCTTGATCGGTATATTCAGAGTATAGCATATTCGGATTTAAGCTATTAGATGATGGATCATTTAATAGTAAGATAGCACTCAATCCTGTAGTTTTATTATATGTATATAATATAGTCTTTTCGGAGGTACCATTACTATATATTATCAATGCAATAGGAGTGTTACTTTCATATACAGTACCAGTACCATTAATTTCTTCTTTAACATTGTATATATAACTTCTTTTATCTTTTATTTCATATTTACTATTAGTTAATTCTTGCCCTATCGCTTTAACTTTGGCACTGCTTAGAGCTTTTTCAATAATATCATTTGATGAAGCTGTTGTATTTATTATTTTAGCCTCAGAATTACTTAATGTTGCTCCACATCGCGAATATGGTGAGCATGCCATTGTCGGTACCACGGTCACCGCTAATAAAAGCATCAGGCTGACCGGTATGCATAGGATTCTATTCAATTTCATAGCTTTTCCT
>JASEGF010000237.1 GCA_030017935.1 Bacteroidales bacterium
TTGCATAATGTCATTAAACTCGTCGATACTTATTTCAAGTTTTTCACAAATAATTGGTTTTATTGTATCCACATATGTTTGATTATAAGGTTTTTCTTGTAATATTTCCAATGCTTCATCTCTGGTAATAAGGCCAGAACAAATCATAGTGCTCAAAGTAGTTTTACGATAATCTATATTAAACTTTGCAGGTAAAATATATTTTTGAACAAATTGTGTGTATAATGATTCATAATGTTTCCAATTGTAATATTGCCAATCAAATTCTTTTTGTAATGTTTCTAATGCCTCATTAGGATCATATTTAATATAATTTAATATATAAATCATCCTTATACCTTTGATAAATTTATAATAAATTTCCTTTTTATAATCAAATATTGGGAAATTATGTAAATCTTTGGTTCCGTATTGTTTATGAATAGATTTAATGTATTTATAATCCTTAACATCATAATGCCAACTTTTGGGTAAAATACCTTCAGTAACATAATTACCTCCGCTGATAATATATTTAATATTATTTTGACTTGCTATCATATGATTAACAGCTAAAATAGCGATATCTGTAGGAGTTTCTATTTCTGGGACAGACGCTTTTAAAAAAGATAATTGTAAATCTCTGAATTCGTCCCAGTCCAATTTATAATTTATATAATCGAATCCTAATTTTTTTACAGTATTTTCAATATTTTTTATGCCAATATCAGTATCCCAACCATTATCCATATGCAGTAATAAAGCCCTTAGATTATATTTTTTAGCTAAATAAGCAGTATAGCAACTATCTATACCACCACTTATCCCTATTAAACAATCATATTTATTGTTTTGCCCACTTTTTTTAATTTTATTTAAAATTTTTATTAATTTTTGATCACTTTCCTTTCCTTGATATGTTAATTTTGAAATTTTTTCTATATAATCATTACAAAAATTACAATAACCATTTTCATCAAATGAAATTTCTGGAGTTGAAATATTATCCATTACACATCTTTGGCATACCCTATACTCTATGTCTTCCATTTTACAATAATTTTTAAGTACAAATATAAAAAAATAAATTATTTTGAATTATTTAATATAAAAAAATTATAATAAAAAATAACCTTTAATAAAATTTTATCAAAATATTTTGATAAAATGATTTTTTAATTTTTTCATCTTTACCAAAATAAATTCATATTAGATTTTTTAGTCAAACTTCTGATACTCGAATAAATATCTATAAAAACCATGAGGTTTATCAATCAATTCTTTATGAGTGCCACTTTCTATGATTTCTCCATCTTTAAGAACAATAATTTTATCAGCTTTTACCACAGTAGATAATCTATGAGCGATAACAATAGCAGTTTTATTAGCTATGAGGTTATTTATAGCATCCTGCACGAGTTTTTCACTTTCACTATCTAAGGAACTGGTAGCTTCATCAAAAATAAGAATGGGAGCATTTGTCAATACAGCTCTTGCTATGCTAACCCTTTGTCTCTGCCCACCGCTAAGCTTGGATCCTTTTTCGCCAATATTAGTATCAAAGCCCCATTTGCTCTCCATAATGAAATCATACGCATTTGCTATCTTAGCAGCTTGCACTACTTCTTCGTATGTGGCATCTGGTCTGCCAAACGCAATATTATTGTATATGCTATCATTGAAAAGTATAGGATCTTGATTTACTATTGCAAACAATCGATGTAATGAATTTAACTTAATTTTTCTAATGTCTATGCCATCTATAGTTATGCTACCATCAGTGACGTCATAAAATCTTGGCAATAAATCTACCAAAGTACTTTTACCTGAACCACTTGGCCCTACGATGGCTATTGTTTGTCCTTTAATGATATGCAAATTAATATTTTTCAGAACATACTGTCCTGGGTTATAATAAAAATAAACATTTTCATAATTTATTTCTGTATCGAAAGTATTTTTTTCTATTGCTTCACTGTCATCTACAATGGTCTCAGGATAATTTAATATCTCTTCTATTCTATCTAACGAAGCTAATCCTTTTTGCACACCATACCAACCAGAAGAAATATTTTTAGCTGGTGGAATTAATTGAGTAAAAATCAAAATATATGCTATGAAAGTCTCTGGAGCAAAACTAGCTTGATCTTTTAGAACTATTATAGACCCTATATACAAAATTACTAATATTGCCATTACTGACAGAGTCTCTGTAAGAGGACCACTGAGACTACGGCGACGGTATATTTTAGAATTTAATTTAGTAATAGATTTATTAACTTTTTGCATCTTTTTTCTCATAAAATCATCGGCTACAAAAGCTTTTATGACTCTAAGTCCATCAATAGTTTCATTAATTATGGCCATTAATAAACCAAGTTGCCTTTGACTACGAATAGATTTTTTCCTTAAAGTTCTCCCTAATCTGCCTAAAACTATGACTATAAATGGTAGCATCAAAAGAATCAATAAAGTTAATTTATAATTTAATATAAATAAAGAAATCAAAAATACTAGTACTGTTATGGGATCACGAAATAGAAATTGCAATGAAGCAATTATGGAAAGCTCTATCTCTTGAGTATCGCTGATGACATATGTCATTATATCGCCCTGCTCTTTTGTTTTGAAATATTTAAGTGGTAAACGTAATATTTTATCATAAATCATATTCCTCAACTTCTCTACAACACCAAACCGCAAGGTAGTAATAACATGTATTGCAGAATAAGTAAATAAGTTTTTAAATAAAATCATTAAAAATACAAAAATGATGACTATCCCTAGAGTCTGCACTGAGCCTAGTTGTGTTAACAAATA
>JASEGF010000238.1 GCA_030017935.1 Bacteroidales bacterium
GGAGCAAGCTATGAAGCTGTAAGAGAGTGGTATCAAAAAGGGAGACAACTATTCGCTGAGCAGCAAGTGAGAAAGAGGAAAAAGCGTATCGCCGTGGACGAAAAAGAGATTAGCCTTGGCAGTGAGAAGGTATGGATTTGGGCTGGTTGGGATCTGGATGATGACCAAGTTATTGCTGTTCATGTCTCTTATACTAGGAACGGCTTTGATGCTTGGGTAGTTCTTAAGAGGGTAGCTCAACTTTGCAAAGGTAAAAAGCCTGTAGTATTTGTTGACGGCGGTAAATGGTATCCATGGGTACTTCAAAGACTTGGTTTTAGATACGCAATAATGGCATTTGGACCAAGAAGTGCAATTGAAAGATTTCTGTCACTTGTTCACTGGAGAATACGCAGATTCTGGGAGAGATTTCCTAATAAAAGTACTTTAAAAAGCTTGCAGCGGGGGGCAGAATCATTTGCTGGGTTTACAAATTATTGGGTTAAGGAGGTGTTAAGTTGACAGTCTCGTAGGTAGGATACGATAGATATGTACGAAGGAACGTCACTATTCAATAAAGCATCATACCAAAAGTTTTGGATTAGTTTTATATTCCCGCAAGTAAATCCCAAACCAATATATGTCAGAAATAAGTGTAAAAAACTTGACCAAAGTATATGGTCATGGTAAAAAGCAAACTTTAGCTTTAGCAAATGTAGCTTTTGATGTTCAAAAAGGTGAAATATTTGGTTTTTTAGGTCCAAATGGCGCTGGGAAGACAACTATGCAACGAATAATAGCTACCTTGCTCAGACCTACTTCTGGGACAGTGTATGTAAAAGGTTATGATATTCGCAATGAGTCTGCAAAAGTGCGAAGTTTTTTAGGAATCGTACCAGAATCCAAGGGTATGTATGATAGACTCACGCCTAGGGAGATTATTAGATTTTTTGGGAAAGCGTATGGTAAAGATGGAAACAATTTAGAGAAACGTATCGATGAGGTATTCGATGATTTAGGTATAAAAAAATTTGAAGACAAATTATGTGGTAAACTTTCTTCAGGTATGCGGCAGAGAGTGCTCATAGCAAAATCAATAATTCATGAACCAGAAATATTGCTATTAGACGAACCAACATTGGGATTAGATCCTATACTTGCCAAAAAAGTTATCGAAATAGTCAAAGAAGAGAAAGAAAAAGGAAACACAATTCTTTATTCCACGCATCTCTTAAATGATGCAGAACAACTTTGCGATAGAGTAGCAATAATTAACGAAGGAAAAATAATTACTATAGGTTCTACTGATGAGATTGTGAATAACTATGGAAGTTTATCAGACGCTTTTTACACGCTGGTGACGAAATGAAAAATATAAAACTTATTTACAAAAAAGAAATTCTTGAGACAGTGCGTGATAAAAAGACATTGATAGTTATGACGATAGTACCCGCACTCCTTGTACCTGTGTTTTGTTTTGGTATACCTTTTGCTATGGAAAAATTTATGGAAACACAAGAGGCAAGGGCAAGTGTCGTGGGTATAGTTAGCGACAATAATTCAACCATAATTTTAGATGTAATTAAATCTGATAAAAATCTCAGTATTATTGAAATGGGTTACTGTAAACTTGAAGATATAGAAAATGACAAAGTGGACGTGATTTTAGAGATTAATTCAACTAATTTATCTCAAATGAATGTAAGTATTTACTATAAAAGTACAAAAATGGAATCAGTGATTGCATCTCAGCGAGCTAGAGAACTGTTATCGAATTTGTCATCAGCAATGATAATTGAAAAATTACGACAAGAAGATATAGATTTAGAGTTACTTAAACCACCTATCAATATTAACACTAAAGATGTATCTACAGAGAAAGAAAAATCAGGTTTCTTTTTAGGATTGTTTCTGCCACTTATTATAGTAATTTTAGGCATGTTTTCTGGAATGTATGCAGCGATAGATATTACCGCAGGTGAAAAAGAAAGAAAAACACTGGAAATGACGTTGTCAATACCAATTCCAAGAAGGGATATTGTGTTTGGCAAATTCCTTACCTTATTCACTATTTCTTTAATCACATTATCTATTGCTATAACTGTCACTCTTATTAGCCTAAAATTTGCACAACCACTCGAAGCCGAGATTGGTGAAAAGTTGGTCATTCCTTGGAAAAGCATGCTATCTGCATTTCCAGCATTGGTATTGCTAATAGTAATGTTTGATTCATTAATGCTTGCCATTGCGGTAAGAGCAAGAAATTATAAGGAAGCACAACAATACATAGGTCCTTTATCTTTTATAGTAATATTCCCTGTGATTCTTACACAGATGTCTGCTATGTTTACCGTGCCAACATATTTCTTTGTGATACCTATCGTAAATGTAATGTTAATATTCAAAGAATTGCTGATGGATGTAGTAAATATTTCACATATCCTTATTACCACAATATTATCTGGACTTTGTGCATTAGCATCATTGTATTACGTTAAGTATAGCTTTGATAAAGAAGAAATAATGTTTAGAACGTGATAAAATAATAATTGCAATATAAGTAGACTGAAAAACGCAAAAATCCTACAAAGATGAACTTTCTGTTCACCTATCTAAAAAACCAAGCTCAGTACTTTAGCATGTGCTTAAGGAAACCTTTATTTTTAACCTGACCTCGCCAGTTAAGGTGAGGCCTTTACCCCCTTTGTGAAAAAATAAAAGAAAACTAGTAACTTTTCCCCAAAATTTCTATAAACAATTTGACAGATTTTCCCAGTGGAAATTTA
>JASEGF010000239.1 GCA_030017935.1 Bacteroidales bacterium
TGTAATATCTTGGTGCTCTTTGTGGTAAAATAATTAACTCACAATAAACGTTATAGAACCAAATAAATTGTCATAATAATTATTTTATAAAAAATTATTTAAACGCATTTAGATAATAAATTTTGGCCTTTTATTTGTAACTAATAATAAAAATTAAAATACAATAAAAATTAAGACAAGATGTCAGAAATTGGAGAATTAATGAATAATATTGCTTTTTTTATGAGTGAAGGTGCAGAAGATTTTTTCCCAGTGATATCCGCTGATGATGAGAAACATATTAATAGCGAACGCGTACCTAAAGAGCTGCCAATAATTACATTACGTAATGCTGTTTTGTATCCTGGTAGTATAATGCCCATTACTATTGGCAGAGATAAAAGTTTAAAATTAATTAATGATGTTAGTAAAAGCACAAATATTGTTGGTGTAATTGCACAAAAAGATGCTAATGTAGAAGATCCAGATTTCGATGATTTATTTGAGTACGGTACTGTTGGCAAAATCATCAAAATATTACAAATGCCAGATCATACTAAAATGGTGGTTTTGCAAGGTCGTAATAGATTTAGAGTAATAGAGCCAGTAACGACTGAACCATATCATATCGCTAAAGTTCAAAAAATCAAACCCATCATTGAACCTAAAAATAATCAAGAATTTTCTGCTTCTATAGAACTAATAAAAAATTATGCTAAAAAACTTATAAAGCAATCTGCTAATGTGCCTGATGAGGCTAGTATGGCTATAGATAACATCCAAAGTCCCATTTATTTACTCTATTTTATTTCTACTAGCTTAAATTTGCCAATAGAAAAAAAACAAAGGATTCTAGAGAGTGATGACCCTATAGAAATAGCAAATATCGTTTTAGAAAAATTAGCTAGTGATATTCAAATTTTAGAGATTAAAGAAAAAATAGAGGAACGAGTTAAATCTGACATAGATAAACAACAAAAAGACTATTTTTTAAATGTTCAATTAAAAGCTATACAAGATGAATTGGGAGTATCTACTAATGAACAAGAGTTAAAAGATTTATATGAAAAAGCTCACAAAAAACAATGGTCAGAAGAAGTAGCAGGATTATTTGATAGAGAATTCAAAAAACTGCAACGCATGAATCCTGCAGCAGCAGAATATTCTGTACAGCTAAACTATCTAGAGCTTTTAGTAGATTTACCTTGGAATGAATATACTAAAGATAATTATGACCTAAAAAGGGCACGTAAAGTGCTAGATGAGGATCATTTTGGTTTAGAAAAAGTTAAAGATAGAATAATAGAATTTCTAGCTGTTACCAAGCTGAATGGGAATATGCGTTCACCAATATTATGTTTGGTAGGCCCTCCTGGTGTAGGTAAAACTTCTTTGGGGAAATCTATTGCTAGAGCCCTTGAGCGTAAATATATTCGTATTTCTCTTGGTGGATTGCATGATGAAGCAGAGATAAGGGGTCATAGAAAAACATATGTGGGTGCTATGCCTGGTAGGATAATACAAAGCTTGCGAAAAGTGCAATCATCTAATCCAGTATTTATGCTCGATGAAATTGACAAAGTAGGTGCACTTTCTATACAAGGCGATCCACAAGCTGCATTATTAGAAGTTCTCGATCCAGAGCAGAATACTCATTTTTATGATAACTACCTAGAGACAGAATTTGACTTGTCTAAAGTAATGTTTATCGCTACTGCTAATAATATTGCTAGTATAAATCCTGCACTACTTGATAGAATGGAAATAATTGAACTTCATGGATATGTACTCGAGGAAAAATTAGAAATAGCAAAACGCTTTTTGGTGCCTAAGCAGCTAGAAGAAAATGGAATGGCTAAATCAGGTTTAAAATTTTCAGAAAATTCTTTAAAAGAAATTATCAATAATTACACTCGTGAGAGTGGTGTGAGAGCATTAGAGAAACGCATAGCTAAAATTATTCGTAATAAAGCAGTAGATTTCGCCTCTGGTAAATTGAAAAAAACTACATTAACAGTTAATGATATTAAAGAAATTCTAGGTGTGCCAATTTTTAAACGCGAAAAAGCACTTACTCAACCAATGGTAGGAGTAGTATTAGGATTAGCATGGACACCAGTAGGTGGCGAAATCCTTTTCATCGAAGCATCCACTCACAAAGGTGATGGCAAATTATCTATGACTGGTAATCTGGGCGATGTGATGAAAGAATCTGCTACATTAGCTTTCGAGTTTATCAAAGCAAATGCTAAATCACTAAATATTGAAGAAGATTTTTATCAAAAACTTAATATACATATTCATGTACCAGAAGGTGCCATACCCAAAGATGGACCCTCTGCAGGTGTAACTATGCTAACAGCTATGACAAGTGTTTTGCTAAATAAACCTGTACGTAATGACATAGCTATGACAGGAGAAATAACGCTTAGAGGAAAAGTATTACCTGTAGGTGGTATTAAAGAAAAAATATTAGCTGCTTCGAGAGCGGGCATTACAAATATTATCTTACCTGCTGATAATATGGCAGACTACTATGATATAGAAAAACACTATACTCAAAATTTACACCCTATTTTTGTAGAAAATATGATTGATGTACTAAAAGAAGTATTAGTAAATAAATAATTTTTTTGAATTATGCGTTTAATTAATAACTAAATTATTACTGGTTCATTCGCGGTAATCACTATATTTCTTATGAGTATAATTTTTTAAATAAATTTTTATCTAATTTACTTTTCTTTGTCAACCACACAAAGAAAAGTAACAAAAGAAAAGTCTC
>JASEGF010000023.1 GCA_030017935.1 Bacteroidales bacterium
CTTTGCCAAAGGCTCGTGTGGCGAAGTACGGTCTATGCTAATTATTGCTCATGAGCTTAAAAAAATAAACACTTCCGATTATGAAGCATTACTTTCCCTTTCAGAGGAAATATCAAAAATACTATTTGGTTTAATTAACAAATTATAAAATTTTAAAACAGAATAATCATGAAAAAAAATTTTTTAAAAACAATTATGATACTTGGGGCTTTAACCTTGTACCTTTTTCCTGCATACGGGCAATCACCTGAAAAAATGAGCTATCAGGCAGTAATTAGAAACAGTAGCGACCAACTTGTAACAGACCAGCTAGTTGGAATGCAAATCAGCATTCTGCAAGGCTCTGCAAGCGGAACAGCGGTTTATGTAGAAACGCAAACGCCTACGACTAATGCCAATGGTTTGGTAAGCATAGAAATTGGAGACGGAACAGTTGTAAGTGGTGATTTCACCACCATTGACTGGGCAAACGGTCCTTATTTTATTAAAACTGAAACTGACCCGACAGGTGGTATAAATTACACTATTACAGGCACAAGTCAGTTATTAAGTGTGCCGTATGCGTTACATGCTAAAACGGCTGAAAGTATTAGCGGTACTGTAACAGAAACCGACCCTATATTTACAGGCAGTCAGGCAGCAAACATAACAGCAACCGACATTACCAATTTGGGCAATCTATCAGGCGTAAACACGGGCGACCAGGATTTAAGTGCATTAGCAACAAAAACTGCTTTGGGCGATTCCACAGCACAGGTACGCAGCGAAATACCTGATGTAAGCGGTTTTTTAACAAGTGAAACCGACCCCAGCGTACCTACCGGTACACAAGCCGGCGATATGCAATACTGGAACGGCACAGCATGGGTAACTGTTGCAGCAGGATACGAAGGAGCTACCTTGCAAATGATAGGCGGTGTACCAACATGGACAGGTGGAACACCACCTAGCGTAACCAACCCTACTACCGGTAAAATCTGGATGGACCGCAACCTTGGCGCTTCACAAGTAGCCACCAGCAGCACCGATGCCGCAGCTTATGGCGACCTCTACCAATGGGGACGTGGCGCCGATGGTCACCAAAGCAGAACATCAAGCACAACAACTACATTGTCAACAAGCGACACTCCCGGACATGGCAATTTTATTACTACTGGCGATATTGACCCTTGCGATTGGCGCAGCCCACAAAACGACAATTTATGGCAGGGTGTAAGCGGCACTAATAACCCTTGCCCAAGTGGTTACCGCTTACCAACCGAAGCAGAATGGAACGCCGAGCGTACAAGTTGGGGCAGCAATAATGCAGCAGGGGCTTTCGCCTCACCGCTTAAATTGCCCATGGCAGGCAGCCGCTTATACAGCGATGGTTCGCTCGACTATGTGGGTTCCCTCGGCGTCTATTGGTCGAGTACCGTATTTTCTACCAATTCACGGGGCTTGAGTTTCAACAGTAGCAATGTTGACATATTCATCGACTACCGGGCGCTCGGACTCTCTGTGCGTTGCATTAAGGATTGACCCTGTGATTAGCGAAGCGATTTAATACTTTGACCATGATAAAAAGCCCAAAGGTCTTACAGCAATAACTTTAGGCAACGCCCTAAGATTTGGGGCAACGCCCCAAAAAACGCCCCAACGGGGCAAAAGCAAACAATTAAAACAAATAAAATATATAATATGCCACAATCATTATCGTTAGTTTACACTCATATAGTATTTAGTACAAAAAACAGGGTAAAACTAATAGACGAACCCATACAACACAGACTTTTTGAATATCTCGGAGGGGTATGTAAAGGATTAGAATGTAATCCTCTGAAGGTGGGCGGCTACCTCGACCATGTTCATATTTTATGCACCCTGTCTCGAAAAATCACACAGGCAAAACTATTAGAAGAAATAAAAAAAGAATCTTCAAAGTGGATAAAAACTATTGATAGTAAATATCAAAATTTTTATTGGCAAAATGGATATGGTAGTTTTTCAGTTAACCCATCTGAAATTGATAAGGTTGTTAAGTATATCCAAAACCAGGAGGAACACCATAAGAAAAGAACATTTCAGGATGAATACATGGCTTTTTTGAAGGAATATAATATTGAATATGACGAAAGATATGTTTGGGATTGATTGCTTTCGCCCTTTCAGGGCTGGTGTGTTGGCATTGCAAAACAACAGGGTGTTGCCATTCTTTGATGCTACTGCCCCTTTGGGGCATTCCCTGGTTCAAAATAACGCATTAATTAATAAAATGATTACCTGTAGTTTCCCGCTTGCCAAATTGTTTATTTTGCAATACAAATTTTAAAAAGGATGTTTTATGAAAAAACTCAAAACCATAATTATTTTACTATTTATTTGTGCTTTTGCTTATACCCAAAACAGCATTATAGGCTCATTTACAGGTCTCGCCAACCAACAAATCAAACTTGTTGGCTTTAATGGTTTTAATACTTATTTAATTGATAGCATACAAGCCAATGAAAAGGGTGAGTTTGAATTGAAATACAGTAAAAATGATTACGGCATTGGATATCTTTTGTCGCAAGTCAATGAAAGTTTTATTGTTATTCTATCAGGTGAAAGTTTAAAGGTAAAAGGAGAAAGTTTGGCTAAAACTGAGAGTATAAAGATAGTTGATGGTATTGAAAATAAGTTGTTTGAGCAATATGCCACGGAGCATCCACGCCGCGAACAAACCCTGAGTGCATGGGATTACCTATCAAAGATTTACAGTAAAGATTCGCTTTTTGCAGTTCATGAAACCCCAAAGAAGGCAATAGAAACAGAAAAACGGAGAATTAAAGCAGAAGACAGTATATTTTTGGCTGCTTTATCCCAAGATTCTTATGTAAGTTATTATTTACCGCTACGTAAATTGGTGAGTTCGGTTTATACCATAGCACAATACCGCACCGATGAAATTCCGGCAACAATACAAGCGTTCAGACAAATAGATTACACCGATAACCGCCTTTATAAAAGCGGCTTGCTGAAAGAAGTTATCGAAAGTCATTTTTGGCTGATTGAAAACAGCGGTCGCTCGTTGGATTCTGTTTACATAGAAATGAATAAATCCATTGATATTTTGGTTGAAAATCTTTTGGAAGACGAGCAAAAGTTAAACGCAATAACAGAAAACTTATTCAAACTATTGGAGAAACGCAGCTTGTTCAATGCTTCGGAGTATTTGGCGTTAAAACTGCTCAACGAACAAGGCTGCACCATTGATAATGATTTTGCGGCACAATTGGAAAGCTACCGTGCCATGAAAAAAGGAAATACAGCACCGGATATTGAATTTAAAGGCGATGTTTTTGCTCCGGCTTACGAAACAAGTAATATTCCAAAAAAAATATCCGATATAAAAAGCGATTATACAGTAGTTGTATTTGGGGCAAGTTGGTGTCCGCAATGCCCACAAGAATTGTCGCAAATTGCAAAACAATATGCTAAATGGAAAAAGCAAGGTGTCGAAGTTGTATTTATATCGCTTGACGAAGATGAGAAACTATTTAAAAGTTTTGCCAGTGTGTTTCCTTTTATAAGCATTTGTGATTACCAAAAATGGGAAAGCCCTGTTGCAAAAGATTATCATATTTTTGCTACCCCAACTATCTATTTACTTGATAATAAACGAGAGATTTTGCTTCGACCAAATTCGGTTAGTCAGTTAGATTCATGGGTAGACTGGTATTTGGTGCAGGGGAATAAATAAATAAAAATGAAAAGAAAAATAGCATGACAAAAACCAACGAAACGCTAACAAGGTATATAAAAAATTGGGGAGATAGCGATGAAATTGAACAGTATAGCTCATTTAACTTTGTACGGGTTGACAGGTAATCACACGCAATCCTCAACTGCAGCAAGCGTGGGATCATTATGGTGCATTGTAAAACTAAAAAATATTTTAATGAGTTTGCCGTTTAAAAAAGAAACTAAAAAGAGTTTCCCCGCTCCGAGAATAACAGAATAAATGTTGAAAACTTTTTTAAAAAATTGGGCAGAATGGGAAAAAGTTATATATTTGCTGCGTAAATAAGACGTTATATGCAGCCAAAGAAAACAATAACAAATAAAAGTGCGGAGTCAGCACTATAAACACTGACAAAATTAAAATGAAAATTTATGCATTAAAGGGACCATCTTCTGAGGACTACGGCCAAGACAAGTTAAAAGAAATTCAACAGTTTCTGTCGGACTCAATTAAAAATGGTGTGTCAAGATTCGGTTGGAGTTACATTGATACAGCTGATTTAACAACACTTCAAACCAAACAGTGGCAAGAAATGGATGAGAAAGAAAAGAATTGCTGGGCAAAAGCAAATTTTCTTCTCGGAGTTCAAAAAGGCGATTGGATTGTTCATATCAATCTGCCATATTGGGGTGCTTGTCTTGCAGGACAGGTGATCGAAACATATTCTTTTGAACAAAACGGAAACTACTTAGGTGATTACCGTCATCTCTTGAAACTTGATAAAAACTCAATCGTAGAGTTTGAAAGAAACGATGACAGAGTTTTGCCAATAATAAGCAGTCGATTGAAATTGCAAGGACGATACTGGACCATTCAATACATTGATGAATTTTTACAGACAATTAAAAATTTAAAAGAGGAATCATTGGGAAAAAAAGAAAATGAGAACAATGGCATTTTCTATCTAAAAAAAGAATTATCACCACTGCTTAAAAATATGACAGAAAAGATTCAAAAGACACATCCTGCTGGTAAACTTGAAAATTTTATTGCAGAAGTTTTCCGTAAAATTCCGAGTGTTGTAAAAGTTAATGAATACGGCAGACACAAGGGGTGGGGAACGGACAGCGGTGCTGACTTAATTGTTACTTACAAATCAGGACTTTCAATTAGCAATTTAGAGAAGGAAGAAATACTTGTTGTGCAAGTAAAATCATACACGGGAAAACATTTGGATACAAATGCAGTTGAGCAAATTGGGACAGCAATAAAGAAATTTCAAGCAAATGCAGGACTAATTATTACAACAGCAGAAAGTACGGATAATCTTGAAAAAGAAATTGAAAAATTAAGTAACAGTTTAAGTAGGCCAGAGCAAGATGGTGGATTGAATAAACCTATTCCCATTGGATTAATTGCAGGAGAAGAAGTTGCAAAATTCGTTCTCAAATACGGTGGACAACTTATACTGTGATAAACTGCCAGCTGCCAACAAACGGTATAAACAATAATGGTATCAAGGGTTTACGAAGGTTTCTACCCACAGTAAAGTATATGCACGATGGATAAGAAAGCAGCTCCGCAACTATTACTGTTCATACCGTCAACCATTAACGTTCATTATAAAAAAACACAATATTTTAATGAGTTTGCCATTTTAAAAAGAAACACAAAAGAAGTATTTAAACTATTGCAAAACGGTATTATGAAGTGATTTGCAATAAAACAAGCAAACAGCGATGGGCAAGAAACAATTTTGTAGGGGGTTAAAATTTTAAACCCTTAAAATCATTTCCCCATTAGAGATTTTTCTTTATTCCTTTCTTTTCATACTTGGAAAAGAAAGAATTTATAAGAAAATTTTAATTAGTTTTTATAAATTTGCAAAAAATTATTATGATGAATTTCATATGGAATATACCTACAAGATTGCATTTTGGGAAAGATTGTGTGAAAAAACTGGGCAGTACAATTAATGATTATGCAAGTAACGTTTTAATCATAACTGGAGCAAACTCATCTAAACAGAATGGCAGTTTAGATGATGTTATCAATCAACTAAAATTATCAAATATTAAATTTCATATTTTAGATAAAGTAAAATCAAATCCACGTGTAGAAGAGGTGAGAGAAGGTATCGCCATTGCAAAAAAAGAAAATGTTGACGCAATTATAGCTATCGGTGGAGGCAGTGCTATAGATAGTGCCAAAGCTATTGCTGCTGGTTTTTATTATGATGGGGATGTATGGGATTTTTATGAATATATTGTGAAACCTACCAAAGCTTTACCAATAGTAGCAATAAATACTTTAGCAGCTACTGGTAGCGAAATGAATGGCACCTCAGTTTTACAAAATCAAGAAAAAGAAGTAAAAACAGCTATCGGCTCAGTATTACTTTTTCCTAAAGATACATTCTGTGATCCTACTTACACAATCTCTGTACCTTTAAACTATACTATTTACGGGATGGCAGACATCATAGCACATCTATGGGAAGCATTTTTCGGTATGGGTGATGCAACTTTATCAGATAGATTCGGAAAAGCAATATTTGATGAAATAATGGAATATGGACCTTTACTTTTAGATGATTTAACTAATTATGAATATAGAGAAAAAATAATGTATGCTTCTACCTGTGCACTAAACGGGTTAACTATTATGGGCAAAAAAACAGGAGATTGGGGAGTGCATGATATTGGTCATCATCTTTCTCTACTTTATGATGTACCTCACGGTGCGTCTTTATCTGTAGTATATCCCGCATGGCTTAATTGGCTAAAAAACAAAAGTGCTTATGGTATTACAAAATTTGGATTAACATATTTTGATAATGATGATCCGGATATTATCATCCTAAAAGCAATAGAAAGTCTAAAAGCTATACAAGCACCTATTAAACTAAAAGATTTAAATATTCCTAATCTGAATAAAGAATATTTCTTGCATTTATTAACAAAAAATAAGGCTACTGGTGCATTTTATCAATTAGATGAAGCTGATCTGAAATGGATAGTAGATGAATTATTCAAATAATTACTTGAATTCATTTTTAGTATGAAAAAATTTTGGCGAATTATTCGCACAATAATAATTATTTTTTTTAGTGTTACTATAGGATTGGTAATAATATACAAATGGGTAAATCCTCCTATTACACCTCTAATGATCATTAGATGTTTTGAACAAAAAAAAGAAGGGAAACCTATAAGATTAGAAAAAAAATGGGTGCCCATTGAAGAAATAAGTCCTTATATGATTCAAGCAGTTGTAGCTGCCGAAGATAATAAATTTACTAAACATTTTGGCTTTGATATGGAAGCTATAAAATATGCCAAAGAATATAACAAAACTCACAAAAGAAAACTTGGTGGTAGTACTATTAGTCAGCAAGTAGCTAAAAATGTTTTTTTGTTTCCTGATCGTAGTTGGGTGCGTAAAGCTTTTGAAGCATATTTCACTGTATTAATTGAAATATTTTGGTCTAAAGAACGTATAATGGAAGTATATTTAAATGTAATAGAACTGGGCGATGGTATCTATGGAGTAGGACGAGCATCTGAAATATATTTTGGTAAAAGTGCTAAGCGCCTGACAAAAACAGAAGCTGCAACATTAGCAGCGAGCCTACCAAGTCCTAGAAAATGGAACCCTCATACTCAACACCCAAGATTGTATAGACGTAGAGACAAAATACTATCTCTAATGAATAAAATAGGTCCAGTAGAACTGAAAAAAACAAAAAATAAGTAATTAATAAAATGTTTGATTCGATTATATAGAATAAAAAAAGCTAGCTATTAGCCAGCTTTTTTTAACGTATGTTAATTTATTTAATCTTTATATCTACCATTTTTAGGTTGTAAATCTTTAGTAATAATTCGTATTAAATCTATAAGTGTCCAAATACCCAAACCACCTGCAGTTAATAACTGGACAATTCCTTGCCAAGTATAACCAAGATAAAATCTATGAATACCTATAGATCCTAAAAATAAACACAATAAAAAAGTTGCTATCCAGCTTTTACCACCAGATTTTGTGTTTTCACTGGTAGTATTTTCAGTATTAGTTGTACTTTGCTTTACAATAGTCTTAGAATTATTTTGAGTATTTGAATTTTTTTGAACTGGTGAACTATACCAATTATTAGTTTTTTGCGAAGTATAAACACTAGAATCATTTGTGGTAGAAGCTACAAAATTTTCATTAACTGTTGTTACTGGATTGTTGTTTTCATTATTAATTTCAGTATTTTGAGTTTTATCAATTGACATTTTTCCTTCATTGATAGTAGATACGGCAGCAATTGTTGTTTTATTAAGATTCTTTTGCTCTTCTGTTTGGGAATTATTTTGCTTAACAGTAGCATTATTACCATTAAGCCACTCGATATGATAACCAGAGGTATAAACCCTCTTTTGCATGGTACATGAGGTGAGAGCCATCATTACAGCTACACCTAAAAATAAAAAAATTTTTGTCTTTTTCATAAATTATTTTTTTAATATCCCTACTCATATGGCTTTTCAGATTCTGCCCCAATTTTTAAAGTAGTAAATGGACTCTACTTGTAAATATTTTTTAGCTAGTTAAAAATATAACTAAAAAAATTATTTATGACTACTTTATAAAGTATTAGACTGTACTTTATTTAATTTGCAAATATATAAAATGATGTGGACAAAACGTGTTTTTATTTATTTTTAAGCACTGACGATTTAAACCGTCAGTGCTTATTGTCTATTTTTATTAGTAATTTCAATTGCCTTGTCAGTCTTATAGCAACATATTACATCCCCTCATAACTGTAGAGAAAAAAACAAAAGTATCATTACTAAATATTAATAAAGAGGTAGGAATAATGAAAAAACGAAATAATATATTATTCCTCTTATGGCCAAATTATTATTCTTTTTCACAAAATATGTTAGTATCACATATAAAATTGTAGTAAAAATAGCTGTGAGTATAATAATCTGATAACCAGGATACTTGCCAATAGATACAAACATAGCTGTTATATACATTGATTTATAAAATAAAGTAAATACTGTCCATACACTATCAATTTTAAAATTACCTCTTTTAATCTCAAGATATACTAAAAATATCATTAGAAGTGGAAAATAGAAAATTGATATCATTGTAAAAATGCTAATATCAAATCTGCCTAAAGTTGCGATAATTAAATAAATTGAAACTGAAATAATTTCATGCCAATCGTATTTGTCTAGTTTTTTCATAAGATTAGGTTATTTGTCATTATGAAATGTAGCTTCCCATGCGCAAATAGCAGCTATTCGAGCAGCACTTGGTCCTGCATCTACCAAAAAAAATAGTTCAGGCATTGGATTACCATCATTATTAAATATCTCTCCTAATTCACGAAACATGCAATCATTCCACCTATCCTCCCATGTAGCTTTACATAAAATAATTATTTCATTTTGATAATAATAAACAAATTTATATAAAGATATAAATTCTAATAGCCTATTTTTTTGAGTTACAGATAAATTGTTATCCATAATTACAACATTTTCATAAAATAAAGAAGTTTCTTTTAGTTTTTCTAAATTAACATTATTAATAAAATCATTTATTATAGAGCTTTCATATTCAGAATAATTTGTTGTATCAAATGCTGGGTACATGTTTCCTTTATGTTTTATTATTATGTCATTAAGTTCCTTTTCAAATAAATTATAATCATTATATATCGAATCCATATAAATTAAAATTAAATCATTATAAAATTTATTCATTTCTATACCAAATTCATCATAACGATTATTCTCATTTATTAAAAAATAAGGATCAAAAACAGAACCATTTATTAATAATTTATTATTTGAACTAATGAATGAATTGTTTGGGTTTATTAAATCTTCTTTTTGACAGCTGCTGAATAATACAGATATCATTAATATAAAAACTAAAATTGCTAAATTTTTCATATTTTTTGTTTTTTTTAAAACTTTTTCCTACTCATATGGCTTTTCGGATCCCGCCCCATTTTTTTAAGTAGTATATGGATTCTACCTGATAAATTTTTTTATAAGTTTAAAATACAAATAGAAAACTAGGGGGGTTCTTTTGTTGCTAAATTAATAATGTTGATTTGTCTTACTTTAATAAAAGATATGAATTTAATATATATATATATATACGTGTTAGTCGATAATAATTTGCTGTTTATAGAAAACATTACATTATCACTACAATTCATTTATTAATAAAATTTAGGCAAAGATATTATTTATTTTTTGTCTAAAAAAATTTTTTATTCATTAATAAATGTTTTTTATTGAAAATAGGCGTTTAGATAATAAAAGTCAGAACCGCAAATTTCCGGATGACTTAAATGATGGGCTATGATTTACAAAAAAATATTAGTTTAAAATAGTTTAATGTAGTTTAACATAGTTTAAACATCTTGCTTAAACTTTTAAACCCTTAAACTCTTCAACTTATCAACTCCTAAACTTCTCAACTTTTATAATAAAATCAGTGGTTCAGACAATAAACATAGTTATTTGTGCACATTTGTGTGCATTTGTGGAGAATAATTATAAGGTTACATATTGCTTAAACTTTTAAACTAATCAACTTTTCAACTACTCAACATTTCACCCATTCTCCTAGTCACCCTCTCACCATGTCTCCTCGTCTCCCTTTCACCCTGTCTCCCCTTCTCAACTCTTCAACTTCCCATGATAACCAATATACTTCTAATCCAATACAAAAAAATTTTTTTCTCAAACTATTCTACTAATAAAACTAATCCTTTCAAATAATACCCTTCTAAATGAAATAACGAAGGAGCATGGCATGGAGCCTGAGTGAGTCTATGTAATATTCTAATCTTTCTTCCCTGTTCTATTGCTGCACTCATTATAGCTCCCTCAAATTGCGAAGGAGACACAGCTTGAGAGCAACTAAAAGTGAATATTATACCATTATGTTTTACTTTTTCTATAGCGATACTATTTATTCTTTTATATCCTTTTATGGCATTATGTCTAGCATCTATCGATTTAGCAAAAGCAGGTGGATCTAATATTATTAAATCAAAATAATCTTTAGGCATATTATTTAGATAAGAGATAGCTTCCTCTCGTATAGGCTCATTATATTTAGCATCTATTTGATTTAATTCCAGATTTTTATTAACTAGTTGTATAGCCTCAGCACTACTATCTACAGATATTACTCTATCTGCACCTCCTTTAGCTGCATATACACTAAATGCTCCTGTATAGCAAAACATATTTAATACAGTTTTACCATCTACATATCGCTGTAATAATTTTCTATTATCGCGTTGATCAATATAAAAACCAGTTTTCTGTCCCTCTTCCCAATTAATATAAAAAGAATTCCCATTTTCTTTTATAATTATTGGAAGTGATAAATCTGCAATTTTATATGTATAGAAAGCATTTTTTAGATTTTGCGATTTATCGATTACAAAAATAGATTTTAAATCGTTGCCAAATAGTTCCTGTAGAGCACTTGATATTAATTGTATATCATTATACATACCTGATGTATGAGTTTCCACTACTAGATGATAATTATAGAAGTCAATTATCAGTCCAGGTAGTTCATCTGCCTCACCATAAATCAATCTAAAAGCATTTGTAATATCTGCAAGAGGTAAATTGATAGTCTCTCTTAAAGTTTTAGCTTTAGCAATTTTATTTTTATAAAAATCTACTGATGGATATTCTTTTTGATAACTAATGATACGAGCTATTATACTACCCTTGCCAGAAAATTGAGCCATTGCGAGGAAGTTATTATGATTATCATAAACTTCTACCCATTCACCTTCTTTAGGCTCTCCTTCTATATTTTTAACTGCACCACTGAATATCCATGGGTGATATCGTTTGATAGATTCTACTTTGCCAGTTCTTATTATTAGTTTATTCATTAATTTATTTTAAAAAATTATATTTTTAAATATATCCAAGAGTATCTTCTATAGGTGCTAGTGCATCCAGAGACAATTGTACAAAATCGTTCAATGAGAGACCTATCATTTCACATTCCATTATAGTATCTCTATTTACACTAGCTGCGAAGCGTTTTTCTTTCATTCTTTTAGTAACTGATGATACTTTCACATCACTAATTTTTTTTGATGGGTAAATAAGAGCAACAGCAAAAATAAAGCCAGATAAGGTTTCTCCAGCAGCTAAAGCATGATGAAATAATGCAGTTCTAGGCATTTTGGCAGCCATTTCGTTATGCAAAACTATAGCTTCTATTATATCATCATCTAACCCTTCATTTTGTAATATTTCTTTTGCTTTTAATCCGTGTAGTTCATGCTCACCATTGGTGATTTCCACATCTATATCATGTAAAAGTCCAGCTAAAGCCCATTTATCTTCATCTTCACCAAAATGATTAGCTAATTTTCTCATTATAGCTTCTGAGGCTAATGAATGTGCTATAAGTTTAGGATTTTTAACATATCTTTTTAATAAATCTAATGCATAATCTCTTGTCATAATTTTTTAAGTTTCAGAAAATATCAATTAATGTAACAAATAATTTATAACAAAAATTTGTTATGCCATTATTGGTCAGTTTGAGGCTATCTGGTTGCACTCCTAAATTTAATAATATTGTAATAAAACTACCGATTATAAACATTACTAGAAACACACATAATATCATGCCTAATATTCTATTCATAGTTCCTAAAACTGGTATTTTATTAAATACAGCATTTATTATTTGAGCAGCGAATTTAATTAATAAAACTCCACCAATAATCATTATTATTAATGTTAAAATATTATAAAATAATGAATTGCTATTAGTAGAGAAAGGCAAATCAAAATTATTTGTTCCAATAATGCTAAAAAACAATAAAGCTAGTAAATAATAACCTACAAAAATGATTATTTGCCTTAGAAAGCCAGTCATCACGCCTCTGATAGCTGCTAAAGCTAAAATGATAATAATTATAATGTCTAAAGTACTCATGATGTTTTTAATAATTTTTGAGCCAAAGAAGAAGCAAAAATAAAATCTATAAGCTCTTTGTTATCTGTTTTTAAAATATTTTCATTAGAGCCTTCCCACCATAGGTGTCCCTCATAGAGAAAAATTACTTTTTCACCAATTTTAATTACTGAGTTCATATCGTGAGTATTAACTATAGTAGTTGTATTAAACTCATGAGTTAGATTATAAATTAATTCATCTATTGTAACAGCATTTTGAGGATCTAGACCAGAATTAGGTTCATCACAAAATAAATATTTAGGATTTAATGCAATAGAACGAGCAATAGCCAAGCGTTTTTTCATTCCACCACTTAGCTCAGATGATTTTAATTTATTAGTTCCTTGTAGATTTACTTTTTCTAAACAATAATTAACTCTATCTATTTTCTCTTTCTGAGTCATATTAGAAAACATATCCAGCGGGAAACGTACATTCCCCTCTACATCTAAAAAATCAAAAATAGCTCCACTCTGGAATACTACTCCCATTTCTTTTCTGATATTTTTTTGTTCTTTTTCTGATAAAGAATAAAAGTCTTTGTTCCCATAAAATAGCTCACCCTCTTCTGGAGTTAATAATCCTAATAAGCATTTCATAAACACAGTTTTTCCTGAACCGCTCCTGCCAATTACTAAATTCACCTTTCCTGGTTCAAATGTAGTATTAATGTTATTAAGTACTACCTTATCATTAAATTTTTTTACTAAATTTTTTACTTTAATCATAGTTATTAGCCTAAAAAGATTTGTGTCAAAATAACATCAAAAATAATAATAAAAATACTAGATTGTACCATTGCTTTAGTACTATTTTTACCTACTTCTAATGCTCCACCTTCCACGATATATCCATAATAACCACTTATAGATGTGATGATAAAACCAAAGAATAAACTTTTTATCAACGCATAGGTAATTTCAAAAGAAGTAAAAAAAGCTCTAAGTCCATAAAAATATTCGCTAGTTGGTATTTCTCCAGTAATCATTGTAATTAAGTAACCACCGAATAAACCACAAAAGATGCTAAAAGTGATTATCACTGGCATTATAAGAACAAAAGCAATGATCTTAGGTAAAATAAGATAAGATGCTGAATTTATCCCCATAACTTCTAAAGCATCTATTTGTTCTGTAACCTTCATAGTTCCTATCTCTGCAGCTATTCTAGATCCTACTCTACCAGATAAAAGCATACTCATTATAGTAGGAGAAAATTCATAAATAATCACTACTCTGGTTATAAAGCCTGCAGTGTATTTAGGAATTAATGGGCTCTCCATCTGAAATGCTATCTGTATCATCACTACAATTCCTATAAAAAGACTAAGGAAACAAACTATAGGCAGCGATTCTACACCTAGGTAATACATCTCATGCACTATTTGCTGTACCATAGTTTTAAATTTTACTGGCCTAGTAAATGTCTTTTTCATTACTAGTAAATAATCTGTTATCCCCTCGAATAGATTCATATTTAATGTTTTATAAATATCTAATTACTTAACCAATATAATGGATTTTCAGGTTCTTTGCTATCTGTCCATATCTCGAAATGTAGTATATTAGCTTTATAATCATTTAGATAGCCTGTCTTGCCAATAGGAGTGCCTTTATTAATTTTTTGGTTCTGTTTCACATATACAGTAGATAGATTAGAATATACTGATAAAAAATCTTCATGTTTCACTATTACAGCTTTTAGTTGATTGGGAAGTGAGAAAATAGCCGACACAGTACCATCGTATATGCATTTAACGTTTTCGTCTGATTGTACATTATAGTCTATCCCATTGTTTTGTACTGTGATGCCTGGATATACGGGATGCTTTTGTGTACCAAAATTCCCTACTATTACTCCATTATCTACTGGTTTTGATATTTTACCTCTATAATTACTTGCGATAGATGTACTAGTAACCGGCTTAGTCGTCGTAGATGGTGCAGTAGTTGAAGGTTTAGTAGCTGCTTTTAGTTTTTCTGCTCTTGCTTTCTCTAATTCTTTAATAATTAATTGTATTTGTTTGTTTAATTCTTGTTGTACCTTTTTTTGTTCTTTTATTTGCTTTTCTAGATTAGTTTCTTTTTTCTTTAATTCATTAACGAGCACATTTTTATTATTAATTTCTTTTTTAATTACAGATAATATAGAGTCCTGCTGAGCTATTAATTTTTGTTTTTCTACTTTTAATTGTTCATATTCTTTCTGCAAAGCTGTTAATTCTTGCAATGAACTTTGATAATTTTTTAATTGTAAATTATAAATATTAACAAGTCTTTTTAGATATTGATAACGCTCAAAAGCCTTATTAAAAGAGCTCGCACTTATAATATATGAAATTCTATTTTGTTGTGTTTGATAAACGTACATTAAAGTAATTATTTTGCCAAGGCCGGCAGATAAATCTTGAATATTTTGTTGGATAATGGGTATTTGTCTAGAAATCTCACTCAATTTAGCATCAGCATAGTTTAATTCAGATGTAATAATATTTTTCATTTTTTGATTATCTCTTAGTTTAGCATTTAGTAAATCTAGCTCTGCAAGAGAATTTTTACGATTTTTACGAGTTGTTTGTAAAAGACTTTCTGTTTTTTTAATTTGTCTTTCTAATTCAGATTTTTGTGCTTCTAATTTTTTCTTTTGTGACTCACTCTGTGCTGATAGCACATTATTTAAAATCATTAATATTATAAAAAAAAATTGTATGTATTTTGTGATATTTATCCTATGCATCTACTTTTTATAATTATGTATTAATAAAATCATTTGCAAAAATACATTGAAAAATTAATATAAAAAACCATTTAATAGTAATGAAAATTGTCTAAAAATCAAATAATTAATTTGAAAATTTTTGTTAGTCAAATGCTATAACTCATTTACATTAATTTCGCCTTTAGGTTTAAGGATTTTATAATTTTTCATTTCTTCGTCTGATTGCAACCCATCTCCCCAAATAATCTTATCAGGAGTTACTATTCTGATAAATTTAGTAGAAGTGATAACATGCTCTCGACGATTCCACAATAATTCCTCAGAGTAAAACTCAGTCTTATCCAAAATGTTAAAAACTTTTACATTTTTTCTGAGCTCTACAATACCATTTTTATCATCTAATTTAGCAAAATTACAATGTATGACTGACCGTACTTGGCCAAGAGAATCATAAAAATTACCTTTTAATGCTCCTTCCAATATTGTTATATTATTTGGATATAGATAATTTTTTATAGAAGGAGCTAAAATATGCATAGTTACCACTCCACTATCAGAATAATAAACATCTGCATTATTAATGACAGCTACAGGAAAGGTATCTTGCTCACTTACTTTTTTTATTTCTTCAATAGTATTTGGTTGGCACCCCCAAAAAGTGAAAGACAATAAAATAAATGAACATAGATATCCCACATGTTTCATAACGGTATTCTAATCAATAGCTCTGATGGTAGTAGTTTCTGTGTACCAGCAATTAATTGTGTAAGAATTACCTTTATAATATCCGTAGAAAAATAAATCTTCAGTTTTAGGGAAATATGAATATGC
>JASEGF010000240.1 GCA_030017935.1 Bacteroidales bacterium
CATAAAAATATTTTTTTACTAGTGATATGACCTGTTTACAACAGGTCATATCACCCCTTCTTAACCCATCCCCTAACAATTTTTTTAATATATGCAAAAACAATTTACCCTTTCTAATAATAAACCAAAAAATTAATTATAATTTTTTAACATTAAAAAAAATTATAATTTCCTTTAAATAAATTAAAGTAAATTTGCTAAAAATTAAAATAATATGAAAATAAATCTTGTAACTGGTGCATGTGGATTTGTAGGTAGAAATATGGTTAAAAGGCTGTACAACACTACTACAGATCATATTTTTATGGTTGATGACTTAAGCATCGGCATTCATCCAAAAGAATGGTTCACAAATTATCATCCATCTAATTATAATGGTTTAGAAGTTTTAGATCCTGATAAAAGAGTTTATTTCTGGAAAGGTGATTTAAGAGAATTGTTATTTAATTTTCGTGAAAATCCCAGATATATTCAAGATACTTACAAATTAGATTTTGATAAATTTTCAGATGTATTCCATTTTGCAGCAATAGTTGGTGGACGTATGAAAATAGATGGAGATCCTATACAAGTGGGATTAGATTTATCTATTGATGCTGAGCTATTTTATTGGGCAGTACGTAATATGCCTGATAGACTTTTATATCCTAGTAGTAGTGCCGCATATCCTGTAGATTTGCAAACTGAGGATACTGCTCTAGCTCTCAAAGAAGAATATATAGATTTTGATTCATTACGTATTGGTGTGCCAGATATGACCTACGGTTGGTCAAAACTTACAGGCGAATTTTTAGCAAAGATAGCTGCTAAACATTATGGACTCAAAGTAGTATGTATCAGACCATTTAGTGGTTATGGCGAAGATCAAGATCTTAGTTATCCAGTACCTGCCTTAGCTGCTCGTGCAGCTGCTAAAGAAGATCCTTTTGTAGTATGGGGCACTGGCAAGCAAGCTCGAGATTTTATTCATATTGATGATATTATCGATTTTATTTTTGTTTTAATGGATAATGTGCAAGATGGTTCAGGATGGAATATTGGCTCAGGTAAACTTACATCATTTTTAGAGATAATAGACTTATTTAGTAAATTTGCTGGTTATAAACCTACTATTAAGCCACTAACAGATAAACCTATGGGTGTTCATTCTCGCTATGCGGATATGACTAAAGTATTTTCTACCTTCGATTGGCGTCCAAAAATTAGTTTAGAAGAGGGTATGTATAGAGTTTATAAAGCACAATTAGATAAATTAAATCAAAATAAATAATTTTTATGAGGATAGTTTGTTTCGGTCCTGGTCCTCAATTTAAAGGTGGATTAGCTAATTATAATACATCTCTAGCAAAAGCTTTTAGCGAATTTAACAACTCAGAGGTACATATAGTTTCATGGACAAATCAATATCCCTCTATCATACCTCGCGATTTTATTGACAGGAAAAGTAGATACAATGCTATCAAAGACACTGATATCAAAGTTCATTATCTGACTAATTACAATAATCCTTTTAGTTGGACAAAAACTGCTAAACTTATTAAAGACATTAATCCAGATGTAGCTATTTTTCAATGGTCTATAGCTCTGCAGGGATTACCACTGAAATACATTGTTACTTGGTTAAAAAAACATTCTAATATAAATATAATTTTTGATCTACATTTTGTAGTGCAAAAAGAGAGTAGTTCATTAGATAAATTTTTTACCAAATTCGCTCTCAAGCATGTCCCTCATTTTATTGTTCATTCTAAAAAAACTTATGATGAGCTTTGTGATGTTTTACCCAATAGGCAACTTAATTTAGTTTCTGAATTTGATCCTAAAAATAAAAATTCACAAGTGATACATCTCTATCATCCTATCTATGATATGTTTAAGCCTAATGAAAATTTTGATGTTGAAGCTTTCAAAAATGAGCTAGGACTGCGAAAATATGTATTTCTATTTTTTGGATTTATTCGTAAATATAAAGGCTTACATAATGCTATAAAAGCTTTTGCAGAATTAGCAAAAGAGCGAAACGATGTCTCCTTACTGATCGTCGGTGAAGCTTTTTGGTCTACTTTAGATAAGAAAAAATGGACTACAAGAGCCAAAAAGTGGCTTTTTAATATTGCTCAAAGCATTTTCAGAAAAAATACTGAAAGTGAAGATAATTATCGTCCACTAGAGCTGATAACTGAATTAGGTATACAAGACAAAGTAGTATCTGTAATAGAATATGTGCCAAATGAAGAAGTATATAAGTATTTTCAGGCAAGTGATGCTATTGTTTTATTTTATGAATATGCTACTCCCTCTGGCGTAGAATCTATGGCATATAATTTTAGAATTCCAATATTAGCTAATGCTGTCGGACATTTCCCCGAGACTATTATTGATGGTGTAAATGGCTATCTAGCAGATGTTCATGATATACATTCTATGGCAGAAGCAATGAACAAAATTATTAAGCAGCCCATTGATAGAACTAATATAGATAAAATTGCTCAAGAAAAATCTTGGCATTCCTATGCTAATGCTATTGTAAAAAATATTTAATCTTTATATTATTTTTATTCATTTTTGCTTAGTTTTTTTAACAATTATGACACCCATTTGAATAAGTGAAATTGAGATAGAAGTGTTAATACCGGTAGAGATTTTTCTTTAATTCATTAATTGTAAAGTTATAATAATAAGAATTATTATAAAATTTTGCAATAGGCGTTTAGATAATAAAGTCATTTTCAGATTTTTATATTAAAAGAATACTTTTACAAT
>JASEGF010000241.1 GCA_030017935.1 Bacteroidales bacterium
AACTATAAGTGCTAGCTCCACTTGCTGTTAATACTGAGCTTGCTCCACTGCATATCGCTGTTGGACTTGCTGCTGCTGTTACTGTCGGTAATGGATTTACCGTTACACTTACTGTCGCTGTGCCAGTACATCCTGCTGTACTTGTACCAGTTACAGTGTATGTAGTTGTTGCACTTGGTGTAACAGTTTTACTTGCTCCTGTTCCTAATCCACCAGACCAACTATATGTATTTGCTCCACTTGCCGTTAATACTGAACTTTCTCCATTGCATATCGCTGCTGGACTTGCTGTTGCTGTTATTGTTGGTAATGGATTTACTGTTACTGTTATAGAGACAGTACTACTACATCCATTAGCTAATGTACCTGTTACTGTATATGTCGTCGTTGCACTTGGTGTTACAGTTTTACTTCCTCCCGTACCTAATCCACCGGACCAATTATATGTATTTGCTCCACTTGCTGTTAAGACAGTACTTTGTCCAGAACATATCGGATTAGGACTAGCACTTACTGATAATACTGGTGCATTCTTAGTTAATGCTATTGGCGTAGGACTTGATAAACTGACATTATTTACACTGCCATAATATAAGGGAGTTCCAATATTTGTATTAGAACCTGTATAATTATTCCATAATGTAGTCCAGTAGCCTACTTTATCCCAATTACCATCTAGAGTATTATCATAATATACATTTATGTTAGCATTATTATTTGTGCCACTCGTCTGTTGCATGATATGAAAAAATGATGGATTTACTTCACATATATCTGTAGCTTTATTATTTCTATTATACCCTTCACTAGTAGCATCACCATCAGCCATTCTAACTTTATATATTGATGCTGTAGTAGATGAAGGCGCTACATCTGCTGGTCTATATTTACCACTAACTCCTACTGGAAATAAATATGCACTTGCACTATTAGTAGCTCTAGCTAATCCTCCTCCAACTGTACTACTAACAAAACCTGTAATCCTTTGAATTGCACCTACTATAGGATTGTTAACAGTCATGGTGTAATTTTGAGTAGCTAGTTCTCTATCTTGCAAATATAATGTACCATTAACAAATTCATTATTCCCTAAAGTTTTTACACCAGTACCTTCTAAATACAGATTATAAAAAATTGTTGTAGCACTTCCTCCTATAGTTTGATTTGCACCTTTTAGATATACATTACTCGTATTATTATGTGTACATGTAGAGTTATTTATCCAATTTCCGTATAGCTCTATTATACCACTACTATTTATATTGCCATTATTAGTTATGTCATTTTGTACTCTAACATTGGAATTAGTGCCAGTAAGTAAAAGATTGCCACTACTTTGGTTATTTACATGTCCATTTACAATAAGGTATGCATTATTTGAGACTGTTGAATAACAATTATTTACCAGGTAAACCTGTGAAAATAAATTAATACTCATTAGAAATAAACCCAATTCTAACAAAATAATATTTCTTTTCATAATAAATTTTTTACAAATTTATATAATTTTTTGATTATACAAATTTTTTATAAAAAATTTATAAATGCTAATTTATTAATTAATAATCCTTAAATATATTTCATATATTTAAGTTTTTTGAAATGTGAATAAAAGTAAAATTTATATAAATTTTTTAGTGTATTTATTATTTAAAAAATTGAAAATACATTTAAAATACATTTAGTATAAGTAAAAATAATGATAGCATTTAAATTAATATATTTATATATAGTGTTATGGGAAATAAGAGAATAATATTTTTTAAAGATTTTTAATATTTTTCCCAGCGATTACTAATACAATTTCGCCTTTCCATTTTTTATCTTTTGTTTGTTCAATGATTTCTGAGAGTTGTCCTCTAATAAATTCTTCATGCATTTTAGTTAATTCTCTACAAATAGCAATAGGATGATCAGGGCTAAAAAACTCTAACATTTCTTGTAGAGTTTTATTTATTCTATAAGGAGATTCATAAATCACAGAAGTATAAGGATAATTATTAATAAACTCTAATCTTTGTTTTCGACCAGATTTTGTTGGCAAAAATCCTTCAAAATGGAATTTGTCACATGGTAATCCACTACCCACTAAAGCTACTAATAATGCTGAGGCGCCAGGTATTACCTCTACATCTATACCTATTTTAATACAATTTCTTATTAATAAATATCCAGGATCACTAATAGCTGGCATACCAGCCTCACTCAATAAAATTGGGAAAGTATACGTTTGTATCTCATTTATTAGTATATCAACTATTGTATGTTCATTATCTTTATGATAACTTAGAAATTTTTTATTTAATAAATCAATATCCAACAATCTGAACAATCTATTGGCAGATCTAGTATCTTCGCAAATTATCAGATCAGCTTGTTTAAAATAATTTAAAGATCTAATAGTGATATCTTCTAAATTACCAATTGGAGTAGGCACTATATGTAAAATTTGAGACATATTTTTTTAATTAATTATTTTATATTTACAAAAATATTATTTTTTAAAATATTTTTTATAGTTTTGTAATAAAATAAAAATTTTACATATGAAAAAAACAGTATTTTTAATTTTATTTTTAACAAGTTTGATTTCTTATAGTCAGATTAGTTATCCAGGGACACCAGCTAGCTTCGAAGCTAAGGTAAATACAACTAACATTTACACACTTCCCAGTATAGATGTAGAGGCATTGAAGATGGAGGAT
>JASEGF010000242.1 GCA_030017935.1 Bacteroidales bacterium
TTGTTTTATTACAAATCATTTCCCAATGCGGTATTGCTAGAGCTTACTAATTATTATAAAGGTTTTCTTTTAATATAAAAAGCTGATAAAGACTTTATTATATAAACGCCTTTTTCAATTATTTTATTTAAATATATATGTTTATGATTTAAAATATATATGCCATCCCTGTATGTAGATAATGATGTAATTTTATTTTTTTGAATTGCAATTCTTGAGGATTTAATTGTGATAATATATGTTCTGTTAGCTTAATGGTAAAAAGAATTCCATTAAAATTTATTAAATTTATTTCATCTTTTATAGTATGATAAGTTTTAGGTAAACCAGTGGTAAAATATAAATATGGAATCTTATTAGCATAGACATAAGTATGATCGCTGAATGGAAAGGCCATAGGTAATTTGTTGATTTTAACAGAATCATAATAATTTGGTACAATATCTTTTAAATTATTCGCAGTACCCGTACCATAAATAGTAAGAATATTTTTTTTATATCCTAAGCTACCAATCATATCATAGTTTACATATAAAATTATAGGAGCTACATTAATATTAGGTAAAATTTTTTGACAAAAATAAGCAGAACCGTATAATCCTATTTCTTCACTGCCCCAAAAGCATATGATGTAATTATAATTAGTTAAAAATTTATTAGAAAGATGTCTTGTCAGTTCTAATAATCCCACAGTGCCACTAGCATTATCGTCAGCACCATTATAAATCAAATACTGACCTTTAGTGCTATCATAGATTTCATAACCAACATGATCATAATGAGCCCCAATAATTATAGTATAAGGAGCATTATTGTCAATATATGCAATTATGTCAGCTGTAGTGTCTTTATTATTATTTTCATAATTTTTAATAGTAAATGCAAATCTATATGTATCATAAGCAGGCAAAAAATTGATATTACTTTGATGCGATTTTAATTTGTTTAATTCATTAATGATATAGTTGCCTGCTTTCCACTCGTATTTGCTAGCAGATTTTCTACCCATTAATGTATCGTGTGATAGTACTTTCATATCTCTAATGATTCTCTGCTGCCTATCATTATTGGTAAATGAAATCTGCGAAAATAGATTAATATTGATACAAAGTACTAATATCAAGTTAATTATCGGTTTCATTAGAAAAAATATTTCACGAAATTATAAATTATAATAGAATAATAATGTCATATTTTTATAAAAAAGGTTATTAAAATTATTGTAAATTTGTCAAAAAAATAATTATGGGATCTTTTCATGCTTATGATATCAGAGGTATCTATGGTGTAGATTTTAATAAAGATGATGTGGTTAAAATCGGATATTTTTTCCCTCAAATTTTTAAGATTAAAAAGATCTTAATTGGTAGGGATACGAGAACATCATCAGACGAGATACACGATGCACTAATACAAGGCCTTTTGTCATCAGGTTGTGATGTTTATGATACAGGTTTAGCTACTACACCTTCTATATACTGGGGAACAGCAAAATATAATTTTGATGGTTCTATAATGATAACAGCTAGTCATAATCCAAAAGAATATAATGGTTTAAAATTTTCTGGTAGAAATGCTTCCCCTATTGGCTATGATGACGGATTAAATAAAATTGAAAAATTAATTCAAGATAATGAAAAAGTAGAAATTGTATCTAAAGGAACCTATCAAGAATTTAATTTTAGTAATGAATATGTAGATTTTTTAAAAAAATATTTAAAATCAGATTTACAACTAAATTTCACAATAGATTGTAGCAATGGAATGGCTGGATTGTATGTACATGAAATATTCACAAATCAAGCTAAATATATTTTTGATGATTTAGATGGTACTTTCCCTAACCATGAAGCCAATCCTTTGGAAGAAAAAAATTTAAAAAACTTAAAAAAAATTGTTTTAGAGCAAAAAAATGATTTCGGGATGATCTTTGATGGAGATGCTGATAGAGTAATGTTTGTAGACGAAAATGGTAATTTTATTTCACCAGATTTGATGATAGGTTTATTAGGACATTATTTTTTAGAGGAAAGAAATCAGAAAGGCAAAGTACTACAAGATATACGTACATCTAGATCTGTAGCAGAATATTTAGAACCAATGGGTGGTGAAATAGTAATGTGGAGAGTTGGTAGAGCATATGCTGCTACTAAGTTGAGAGAAATAGATGGCATCTATGGTGGCGAGCTGGCAGGACATTACTATTTTAGAGATTTTTATTATAGCGATTCTGGACTATTGGCTAGTATATTAATCACAAACATTATTTCTGACTTTATAAAAAAAGGTTACAAAGTATCTGAAATAATCGCTAAGATAAAAAAATATGAAAATTCTGGAGAGATTAACTTTAAAATTAATCATAAACTCGAGGCGATGAATGCAGTAAAAGATTATTTTATAAAAGAGCAACAACCAATTGCTTTTTATGATTTTGATGGCTACAGATTAGATTATAATGATTGGTGGTTTAATATAAGACCTTCCAATACTGAACCATATTTGAGATTAATAGTAGAAGCTAAAAATAATGAGCTTTTAGAGGAAAAATTGAAAATAATAAATAATTTTATATCAAATTATGAATAAGATAAGAAATAGTATTGTGAGCTATAGACCATGGTTAATTGTGATGTTTACAATAATACTAATAAGCTGCACAAATAAAATGGATAAAGTAAGAGAGCTAAAACT
>JASEGF010000243.1 GCA_030017935.1 Bacteroidales bacterium
ATACTATTTATTCTATCAATAACATTGTAATATCATCATTGAATGATTCGGACATTTGTGATTACTATAATGGTAAAATAGATTTAAATGACAACGGGGAAGATATATTTATTAAAATTATTAAAGGAGATTCTTTAGTACAATATTATCTTAAAGAGTACAAACTTTTTAATGAATAAAATGATTGACATGTGGATAACACAGGATTAGCGTCATCCAAAACAATATATATCAAGATATATATTGACTTGATAATAAGGTGTTTTGCACGAACGCCAAGCCCGAAACCATTATATGCAACTAGAGGAAACAATAACAAATAAAATTCATTTTGATTACTTTTTTTAATCTTTACTCACTCAATACGTTATAGAACCATAAAACATAATATAACTTCTCTAAATGTAAATTATCTGATCTCTAACGATATTAATCACTATTTTATCTTACTCCCCTTTCTCTATCCCACTCACATTGTATCTGACTAATATAAATTATTTTGAATATTATTTTTTTGCAAATTCTTGTTCTACAGCTTTTATTATATCGTCATCTACTAAAATCCTACCACAATATTCGCAAATTAATATTTTTTTATGTAGTTTTATTTCTAATTGGCGTTGTGGAGGTATATTATTGAAGCAGCCACCACATGCATTCCTTACAATGCCTACTACTGCTAATCCATTTGATACTCCATTTCGTATTCTCGTATATGCTTTTAAATATCGTTCTTCTACATTTTTCATAGATTCATTGAGTATAGCATTGAGGCGTTTTTCTTCTTCTTCTGTTTCTTTAATTATTTCATTTAGTTCAGATTTTTTATCGCTAAGTATAGCTATTTTTTCATCTATTTGTTCTTTAACTTCTTGTAATTGTTCTTGTTTAAGGCCAATTTTATCTTGTGTTTCTCTTATTCGCCTTTCAGCTAATTGAATATCTAACTCTAAATTTTCTATTTCTTTAGTTAGAGCTTCATATTCTCTGTTATTACGTACTTGGTATTGTTGTTCTTTTCTATGCTTTATGTTATCTGTAAGTTCGGAAATTTTAATTTTTTGGTATTTAATATTTTCTTCTGATTTTTCGATTTCTTCTTTTATTTTTCCCATTCTTGTTTTTAGTCCTTCGATTTCGTCTTCCATATCTTGTACTTCTGCTGGTAATTCTCCACGAATTATTCTAATCTTATCCAGTTGAGTATGAATATATTGTAGTTTATATAGTGATTTCAATTTTTCTACAACCAAATTTTCTAAATTTTCTGATTCTTCATCTTTAATATTATAAGTAGTTTTTATATTTTCTTTCTCATCAATAATAGACTCTTGGGCTTTTATTTTAGTCTTTACTTTGGTTTCTTTACTATTTTTTTCTGTTTTTAATTGAGTTTTAGGAGATTTAGTTGCTTTAGTAGTTTTTTCTGAAGAAATTTTTATATTTTTTCCTTCGCTTTTAAGAGTGTTGTTTTTACTAATAGTAGTTTTATTAGTTTTTCCCTCTGTAGTTTTTTTACTAGTAGTTTTAGCAGCAACGGTTTTTTTAGTTCCTTCTGCAGGATTATTTATTTTTTTTGTTGTAGAGGTACTTTTTTTATTTTCTTGTTTTTTTGCCATAATTACTTATATTAAAAATATTTTATATATGAATTTGATTTTTCAAATTTTTGAATTGCAAAATTATGAAATTTTTTTGATAAAAAATCATACATTTTTTCTATAAAAATGATTTCAGATTCATAGTGATCTATATCTACCAATAAAATTTTATTATTTGCAGCTTGGAAATCATGATATTTGATATCTGCTGTTAAAAAAACATCAGCATTTAGCTTTATAGCTTCTGGCAACAGCTCTATACCTGATCCAGTGCATATTGCAATGGTATTAATTTTTTTATCATTATCTATTCGACTATATCGTATTGTAGGTAATGAAAAAATCATTTTTATCATAGATAAAAATTCGTCCAATTCCATAGAATTTTTTAGCTCACCTATGGCTCCTAATCCTATTTGTGGATGTACATTCTCTAGTGGATAAATATCGTATGCTACCTCTTCATATGGGTGATTACTTATTAATGCAGAAATAATGTCATTTGTGAGCCATTTTGGGAAAATAGTTTCTATTCTTGTTTCTGGTTCATAATGTAATTTATATTTCTCGCCAACAAATGGATTTGTATTTTCACCAGCTCTGAATGTGCCTGTCCCTTGGATGTTATAGCTACAGCTATCATAATTGCCTATCACACCTGCACCAGCTTCGAATAGTGCTTCTCTAACTTTGTCAGCATAGTCGTGTGGACAAAAAGTAACTAATTTACATAAAAGATTAGTTTCTGGTTTTAAAATTTTTATATTTTGCAAATGCATTTTTTCTGCTATTGCAATGTTTAATCCATATGATGATTTATCCATCGGTGTATGACAGGCATATATGTTTAAATTATTTTTTATAATTAATTGAAGTAGATCATATACATCGTTACCAGCTACTAATTTTTTAATATTATGAAAAATAAAAGGATGATGAGTTATTACAAGGTTACAGTTTTGTGAGATAGCCTCATTTATTACCGCTAAATCTAAATCTAGAGCTATTAGTATACCTGTGATGTCAGCATTCCTATCTCCTATTATTAGTCCAGAATTATCATATGCTT
>JASEGF010000244.1 GCA_030017935.1 Bacteroidales bacterium
AATGAGTGTTGTATCATTGAAGGTATTGAACTAAATCACCATAATGCCCTTTCAGATGCAAAAGCTTGTGCCGAGTTATTTTTAAGTAAACACGAGATCCTTGACAATTTAAGAAAAGTTTTAAATGGCACTTTGTGGTAAAATAAATTACCCGCAATAAACGTTATAGACAACATTGATTTTTTATATAATTTTATAATCTGTTTTATTTATTGAAAATAATTTTTTAATTTTGATAAAAAAGTGGAAATAGAGAATTTATCTAAAACTATGTCTAATGCTATAAACGAATTAACAAAGTTGCCAGGCATTGGTGAGCGAACAGCTACACGTCTAGTCATGTATCTCATTAGACAAGACAAACAATATTTAAAAAAATTAAGTGAAAGTATAGATCAGCTTAGCACAAATTTATTTTTGTGTAATCAATGCCATAATGTATCTGATACAGAGATATGTAATATTTGTTCAGATAATACTAGAGATTATTCCATGCTATGTATAGTGCAGAATATACAAGATCTGATAGCTATAGAGCGTTCGAGAGTATATAATGGATATTATCATGTGCTGAATGGACTAATTTCACCACTTGATGGCATAACACCAGATAAAATTTATATTAATGATATACCTCAACGACTTCACAATAATAAAATAAATGAAATTATTTTTGCTCTACCTGCTACAGTTGAGGGAGATACTACCGCTTACTATATTTTTAATATGTTAAAAGATTTTGACTCATTGTATTTCTCTGCAATAGCACGAGGTATATCAATAGGTGGTAATCTGGAATATATTGATGAACTCACATTAGGTAAAGCAATCAAAAATCGTATAGATTTCTCAAATGCTATTAAAAAATGAAAAAAAACCTTATTTTATTTTTTATATGTTTATTATTATTGTATAGTTGCAAAACTTCAGATATTTCTAATAGTTTTGCATTTAAAGAAATTTATCAATCTGGCTCTAATAGCATAAATGCCAATGTTTCACTCTCTCATGTTAATGATTCTACTAGCTTTTTTTATTTACAATTAGATACGACAAATTTACATTTTACTAATACAAATACATCTTTAAATACAATTAATGAATATGCGAATATTGAATGTAAAATTGAAATTTTTGACACCCTAGATAAGATATTAACATATAAAAATTTTAATTTTGAAATTATAGATACTATTAATAGTTGGGATACTCTGATAAAATTAAAAATTAATAATGATTTTAAAGGTTATTGCAAGGTTTATCTGAGATCTAATAATAATTCATTTGTTAAATTTTTAGATATTGATAAATCTAACCCATATAGTAATGATTGGTTTCAGACAAATTTAAAAAATGATCATTTACTATTCATCGGTGATACATTAGAAATAAAACATTTAATAAAAAATATAGATACTTTTAAATGCATTGTATATAAATCCCCTCCAATAGCAGCACCGCCATTTGCAGTAGAATTAAACAATAAAAATATTGAATTATCTAAAATAAAAGAATTACAAATATCAGCAACTAACCCACTAGTAGCAAACATAGATTTAATGAATACATTGGTAAGTATTAACATAGATACTACTCCTACTGGCATTTTTTTTATAATAGTTCCAGAATATTTCCCAGAAATTAAATATCAAGAAGAATTAATACCACCAATGAGATATATAACTTCGGAAACCGAATTCAATAAATTGATGAATTCAGACAACTCCAAACGAGCGGTAGATTCCTTTTGGTTAGCACAAATAGGAGATATACAAAGAGCAACAGAAATAATAAAGAAATATTATTTAAGAGTGATAAATGCAAATAGATATTTTACAGATATACAACCTGGCTGGCAAACTGATAGAGGATTAATATACATAGTACAAGGACAGCCCAATTACATATATAGAACTTATAGCACAGAAGTATGGCTATATGGTTCTAGAGATGAAATGTATTCTAAAAGTTATTATTTTTATCGTACAAAAATTTCAAATAATTTATTCACATGGAAACTTTTTAGAAGTATTGATTATAAACCATTTTGGTTTCATAATGTAAATCTATGGAGGAAATAAATAGGGTAGGGGGGATTCCAAGAATAAAAATCAAGATTGACTTTGATGAATTTATAAAATTTGTCTTTTGGAGTTAGACTGATGCGAGGAGAATTTAAAAAAGTTTACCTTATATTTACATCTTTTACAAACGCTAAACAAGAGATGACAAGTATTATTAGAAAGGATAAGTAGGGGATTGATGGGTTTATAAAATTTTGAAAAAATTTTATAAAGGGAATTGTAAGAAAATATTTAAATGTTATAAATTAAATATGTTTTTGACATTAGATCGCTATAACGCTCCCATGCTCGCCTGTCCGACGCCGCCAAATTCAGTAGCCTCCCTGTATCTTCTATAATCTTCTCCGCCAAATACTTACCTCTCACTACAAACCACATTATGTAGTTTGTTAAATATTTGGTAGCAACACCACGAAACTTGAAATAAATCCATCCAACAAAATCTGTTATTTTCTCATGAACAGTTGATACACTGTATATCCCACCTTTCATCTTATTTTTGTTTGTTATTTCTTTATGTTTAATGTGTTCTGCATTTACAGTCTTAAAAGCTTTTTTATTGCTGCCACATACCACTG
>JASEGF010000245.1 GCA_030017935.1 Bacteroidales bacterium
AACTTTTGCCTTCTAGCATGCATAGAATGTAGTCCAGCATTAATTCTTTTTTATGCAGATTGTAAACAAAAGTACCAGTAGTTACTCGGAAGTTCTTGCCACATTCTTTACATTGATAGAGCTGCTGACCTTGTTGATGACCATTTTTTATAATGTTTATGCTCTCACATTTGGGACATTGGGGCGATACACTTTGTGCTTTGAGACCTTGGTAGTCTACTACATCTGCATTTTTTTGTTTTAACAGGTAAAAAAGGCCATCGAGGAATGCTAAATGTTCTTGTTTGCCCATTGATAAATGTTCTACTAAGTTATAAACTAATTGTTTCATGACTAATTATTTTTTACAAAATTAATTAAAATTTAGAAATGTAATCAAATAAATTTCCAAACAATAAAATTTAATTTTATTTTCATACAAAATATTCTCTTAAAATGTTAAAATACAATTATTTTTATTATTTTTTAATTTTTTAAAATTTATTTTTTAAATTTGTATAAAATATTAATTAGTTGAAAATTAATAATTATTTTTTGAATTTACTACATTTTATTAAAACCAATAAAAATAAATTGTTATTATTTTTATTCTTTTTTTATGTGCTCATTTTAACGATTATACCTTACAATGACAGTAATAATATTAAGAAAAATAACAAGTTGGATTTTCCAGAATTAGTCGATAGAGGCTATCTGAATGCTATTGTAGAGCATAATAGCATGAGTTTCTTTGTTCACAATGGTAGATTAATGGGGTTACAGTATGACTTATTAAATTATATTAGTAAAAGGTGGAATCTTAAAATTAATCAAATCGTAGTAAATGATCTTAGTGAAGCTCTATCCCTTGTTGCTTTTGATACAATTGATATTTTAACGTCTGAAATTACGATTTTACCTAATAGATATCCATGTTTAGAGTTCAGTATTCCATTATACAAAACAAAAATGGTATTAGTGTTATATGATTCTGCTAATCCAAGTTCTAAAATTAAAAATTTTTCAGAGCTAAATATTGAAAGTTTGCAGAATAAGTCTATTGCTGTTCCTTCTAGGTCAATTTTTATTAATTATTTAAATAAATTAAAGGATAGTTTAAAAATTAATTTTTCAATAATGGAGTTATCTGAGGAGCCTGAATCCATATTAGATAGTGTAATGAATAAAAAAATATATGCTACCGTTATGGATGAAAAAATCCTTATAGTCAATACGCCCCTTTTGCATAATACAAGTTCTTATTATTTGCCATATCCTTCTTTTGACATTGGTTGGGCTTTTAGTTGCCATCAACCTATTTTAAGGGATAGTATCAATCAATTATTGTTATATTTGAAAAAAAATGGTATTTTAAATTTCTTATTAAATAAATATCAAAAACCTATTTATATAAATCAAGGCAATCAATTAACAGCTCATTCTAAAAGAACTAAAAAACTTACTCCTTATGACAAAATATTAAAAAAATATGGTAAAGAGTATGGAATAGATTGGCGACTTGTAGCTGCATTGATATATAATGAATCTAAATTTAATGTAAATGCTATTTCTAGTAAAGGTGCTTTTGGTATAATACAAATTATGCCAGAGACAGCTGATATTTATGGTATTACTGCACAAAGCTCTATTGATGAACAAATTAAAGTTTCTTTTAAAATTCTGGATAATTATAAAATTACTTTAAAACAATTTTTTAAAAATGAAAAAGATTTATATAAAGCCATGATTGCTTCATATAATTTGGGATTAGGTCATATTTTAGATGCTATTAATTTAGCTATTAAATACGATGGTGAAATTTATAATTGGGAACAAGTCTCTAAATGGCTTTTGAATAAAGCTCAAAAAAAATATTATTCTGATCCAATTGTTAGAAATGGTTATTGTAATGGTAGATTAACCGTATATTTCGTAAATATTGTATTTGATACTTATGAAAATTATGTACAACTTATTTAGATCATATTCATTACATTAAAACAATAATAATGATATTTTACAAAATTACTCTTATGAGGTATAATTAATTTTATTATTTATATATTTGTAAAAATAAATTTATAAATGATGAAAAAAGTTATTTCTACAGATCAAGCACCAAAAGCTATAGGCCCATATAGTCAAGCGATAGAATGTAATGGATTATTATTTATTTCTGGACAAATACCCATAGACCCCTCTACAGGAGCAATAGTAGATGGTGATATCAAAATCCAGACGCGCAGAGTTTTGCAAAATATCACAGCTATTTTAGAAGCTGCAGGTTATCAATTGGACGATGTCATTAAATGCACTGTCTTAATGGCAGATATGAATGATTTCGCAGCTATGAACGAAATATATGGCGAATTTTTTACTAATAATAAACCTGCTAGAGCAGCATTTGGTGTTGTTCAATTACCCATGAAAGCAAAAGTAGAAATTGAATGCATAGCTTCTAAATAATATCTAAATCTTGTTTGTATATTATATTTACTAAAACATATACAAAGCTAAATTCTACTAATAAATAATTTTAAAATTTATTAAAATAGTGGTATTGATAATAAAGCCTTTAGCAACATTTTATATTAAAAGAATAACTTTACAATAATTAGTAAACTCTAGCAATACCGCATTGGGAAATGATTTGTAATAAAACAAGCAAGCCGTGTTG
>JASEGF010000246.1 GCA_030017935.1 Bacteroidales bacterium
TTGTGTGCATTTGTGGATTAATTTACAACTATTCAACCTATTTTATCACCTATCATTAATCACCTATCACTTATCTCCTATTCTCCCAGTCTCCCATCACTCTTATTTGTGTTCATTTGTGGACTAATTTACAACTAATATCCTACTAAACTCCTTATCTCATCACTTATCACTAATCACTAACCACTAATCACTAACCACTAATCACTAATAAACTTATCAACTTTAATTTATACTTGGTGTACTTTGTGGTAAAATAATTAAAGCACAATAAACGTTATAGAACCAAAATTTTTAATATTTTTGTATAAAACTTTTTATTTATGACTTTTTTATTTCCCGAAAGATTGTGGTTTTTATTTCTTTTACTTATACCACTGATCATTCACCTTTTTGATTTTAGAAAAACGATAAAAGCATATTTCCCTCATATTAGAATATTGAGAGAATTAACTGAAAAGACTAAAAGAGAACAAACTCTTAAAAGATGGATACTATTTGCTATCAGATTCTTGGCTTTTGCTTTCATAATATTAGCTTTTTGTATGCCAGTGAGAAAAAATGAAATCTCAAATATAGCTAGCGGAGATAAACTATTGATAGCCATAGACAATAGCCTGAGTATGAGATATCAAAGCGGTAGCTATACTTTGCTACAACAAGCTAAAAATTCAGCCAAAGAAGCCATCAATAATCAATCAGCATCTACTCTCATCGGCATTATGCCATTATCTAGCACTATAAAACCAAATTTTCATCTAAAAAATGAAAGCGCCCAATTCATAGATTCTATTTCATACAGCCCATCATTTATAGACCAATATAAAACTATTTTTCATACACTAAACAATTCAACTGCTAAATCTATTATTCTATTCAGCGATTTTCAAAAATCAGATTTTCCAAGTGATTTTTTTCAATTATTAGATAGTATTAATGCCAATATTTATCTAATGCCAATAGAATCACCAAAGATTAATAATATCTCGATAGATAGTGTGTTTTTAGGCTCTCCAGTAGTAGTTAAAAATTCGCAAGGAAGTTTATATGTTAAATTAAATAATAATAGCGATATAGCAGAAGATGGAGTGAAAATAGAAGTTTACCTAAATAATAAATCTGTCGGTTCAGTAGTGACTAATCTACCAGCAAATACACAGACAACAGAAGAAATCAGCTTTCCTATAGGAGAAAATAATTATTTTACGGGCAAAGTAAGCACTGTAGATAATGGATATGATTTTGATAATAATTTGTTTTTTTCTATACATATTCCTTCAGATATTAGAGTATATCATTGCTATGAGAATGATTATAAAACATTAATACCTAACATTTTTATTGGAGATAGCTTGTTTAATTATCAAAAAATAAATTTAGATGCTCTAACCAATACAAATGGACAACCTGCTTTTTATATATTAGAAAGTCTAAATAATATATCTCCAGATGTTTTTAATAACTTATTAAAAAAAGTACAAGAAGGTTCAGCTGCATTTATCGTGCCACCAACAAATAATGCAAATTATTTAAATTCACTGCTATCAAAAATAAATATCAATATTGGCAATGCATTGGATGAGCAATCGTTAAGAGTAGAAAATATATCTTTTTCATTACCATTTTTCAAAGGAATGTTTACCAGCCCACCAAGGAACTATGACTATCCACTTGTAAATAAATATTATCATTTATCAAAGTCTATAGGAAATAATTTACTTTCATTGACTAATGGAGATCCTTTTTTAAAACAAATCAATTACGGTAAAGGGAATATATATATTGTAGCTTCTCCATTACAGAAAGAGTTTACTTCATTAGTACAACATCAATTATTTGTTCCTATATTACTACAAATGGCTTTTAGCTCTACACAAGCAATGGACTTATATTTCTTCACGAATCAATCTGCTGGAATACCTTTGCCAATAAACATAGGCGCTAATGGAGATGTTTTAGAAAACAATAAATCTATCTACCTGATAGATCCAATAAATAATACTAGCTACATACCATACATAACACAAGGAGAAAGAGCAATGTTATTTTTTAATAATGCTATCCAAAGAGCAGAAATTTACAATTTAACAATTGGAGATGATAAAATCCCTATAGCATTTAATTATCCACGTAATGAATCAAGACCGATTTACTGGACGCAAAATGAATTAGATAGCTTAACTAAAAATTCGACAAATATTACTATTGGTAGATATCCGATGACATATGGAGGATCGAATATTGCAGTAAATTCGAGCAAATTGCCAATATGGATATTATTTATCATATTGACGATAGCTTTATTGATCGTGGAAATAATATTGTTAAGGGGATGGAAGAATAGGATATAAAAGGGGATGAGGGAGGGGGCGAGGAGCGGGGTTAGTATAACATTTTTATGTTATACTTTAAAGATTTTATTATTTCAATATAATTTATTAATTTTGTCCAAATTTTTAGAATATGAAGGAATTATTAGAAAACATTGATAAATACTTGGCTCTGCCAAAGGATCACAAACGTGATTTCCTGGATCAGCTATATCAATATCTTGTCAATAACAATGCTACTGCAGTAGATTACCAAAAAGTAAAAATTCAATCTACCGCAGCCATCTGTCCAGACTGCAGAAGCGAGAATGTCATCAAAGCTG
>JASEGF010000247.1 GCA_030017935.1 Bacteroidales bacterium
TTCAGATGATTTTGTACTTGAGTTATGAGTGGCTATTTGCCTTTCATGTATATAATCTACTAATCCACTACATGATATGAAACTAAAAAAAACAAATATTATTAACAACCTCCGAGCTGCAGATAATCCCGTCATCTATCACATTTTTTGAATTTACAAATTTAATAATTTTTTCAGAATTTAATAAACTTGTAAAATTTCTTATTATCTATTTTGATTAGATAAATGCCAGCCTTCCATGTTTGTATTGGAATCTCACAAATATTATCATTTACATCTTTGTCATAAAAAGTCTGACCTAGAATATTAGTGATTTGAATATTAGTAATTAAATTTTGAGAATGTATAATCAAATTATTATCAATATTTACAAATGTAATTTTTTCTTCTTCTAAATCATTAATATTAGTAATATATATAGTTTCTGTCATAGTATCAGATCCGCAATCATTAGTTGCAATGAGTTCCACAATAAATGAAGATCCATTATTATAGGTATGAGTAGGGTTCATATCAGAACTATAATTACCATCTCCAAAGTCCCAATAGAATGAATCAGCATTTTGGCTAAGATTAGAAAAATTAACATTATTACCATTAATCTCATATGAAAATTCAGCAATTGGTAAATCATTATTTACATTAATATAAATTGGAACTAATGGACTTTCGCATTTCTCCTCTATTTCCCAATCATAGAAGTAATAATAAAAGCCAGTAGGACTAGTGCCAGCAGTGCTAGACGTGATAGTGATAAAATTGTTAATATTAAATGGATAGCCGAGATTAGGTCCACCAGTAGTTCCATTTCTATATAAATTGGGAGAAGTAGATGCAGTAATTTTTAGATTATTTCCTATTGGTATTTGCCAATTTAGATTGATGCGACTCTCACCAGATGGTATGTTTATTGTTTGAGAATAAATCTCATTAGAATTACTATCATACAATGTAATAGTTCTATCGGCAGTAGAGTTAGCATATACTTTTACAGATTTCAGATTGACAGATTGTAAACAATCGAAATATAGGCCATGCTCTACATAGTTATTAAAATATCCGCCTGTACCACTATTATCAGTTTTACCGCCATAATAGGTACTGCTTATTGCATTATTTACATAAATAGTATCATCATTTAGTATATTGCTAAGGGAATATTGATTTCCCGTGTTGATAATTGAATTGCCGACATTATCACTGTACCAATAAATATCTCCATTTGCAGTAGCTTGAATTGTTATTCCTTCTCCATAGCATACATTGTAATTTGTTTGTGATAAAGAAGGGCTATCGGGCATTTCAACTGTAATGAGGTTATTATAAATTACTGAATCTACTCCAGCGCAACTTGTTATTTTTAGTTTGACGCTATAAGTACCATTCTGAGTATAAAAATGCGTTGGGTTAGATTCATTACTAGTAGTTCCATCTCCAAAGTCCCACAGGAATGAACTATTAACACTAGTTGTACTATTATTAATAAAATTAACAATGCCAGTGCATGTATTAGTAACATCTGTAGTAAAATCAGCTACTGGTGGATAGGGATATAAAGTAACATTTTTCACAGTTATATTTTTGTTTTGTATTGTAATGTTAGTAATAGTATCAGATTGATAACCTGGTGCAGAGACTATCATAGTCCAAGTGCCAGCAGCTATAGGTCTGTAATAATCACCATGAGGCAGATGTGAATATACTTGACTGCTATCTGCATCATGATTATAAATAGTTATCAAAGCTTTCATAGGATTACCACTACATCCATCTATTACAGTTCCTCTAATACCATAAATTGCTTGTTCTAAATAGTTTAAAAAACTACGATAATTATATGTCCAGAAATTTTCAAGTTCATTGGCAGCAGGAGTTTTGGTATTTGAAATTTCTAAAGTGATTTCTCTGCAATGAGTGAAGTAGTTCATCCAATCTTGTCTAGAACCACTTACTACATACCAAGAAGCTCCTTCAACTACTCCTGGGTAGTCTGCTCCAGAAGGTTGATATTCAAAATATCCACTAGGACCATAATATTGTGCTGTATCTGCATATTCTTTGCAAACATATATCCACCAAGTTTTATCAGGATGATCTGCGGTTTTGTAATCCCAGGGATAGTTAGCAATTTCTGCTCCACCATGGAAATTCATAGCCATCACAAAAGGATATTTTTTGCCATAATTCATAAAAGCTTGTGTCTCTACCTCAATTGAGTAAGTATTATCCTCGCCTATATTACCATTAGGAACAGGGAAATTCCTATTTATATCCATACCATTAGAATTGTCTCTAGTAGCTCCACTTACAGTATTATTACTGCTTGCATATGTGCCATCTGGATTTGCTAAAGGATTGATGTGTATCTCTAAAGAATCAACAATTTTTTGAATTCTAGAATTAGAATTATAATTTTGCAATAAATAATCTATCAAGCGTAACATAAGCACATAGCCCGTTAATTCGTCACCATGCATTGAAGATGTATAGAAAATTTTTGGTTCTTTTTCGTTTAATTGTACATTATCTGAAATTATTGCAGATAGTATGAGTCTACCTTCAACAGTTGTTCCTATTGTATCCAATTTACAAAGACTTGGATAATTTTGAGCAAATTGTTGCATTAGTGCTAGATATGCGCTATAT
>JASEGF010000248.1 GCA_030017935.1 Bacteroidales bacterium
CAAACATTGTCAGACCAATCATTAACGCTAAAATTGTAAAAATAAATTTTTTCATATAATTAGTTTTTTGTGTTGTATTTGCAAAACTAATAAATTTTTTTAAATTGTACAAATTAAATGATAATTATTAATATTTTTTTTATTTGAATAAAAATATTTTAAATAAATTTGTAAAAAACTATTTGCATTATGACTAATGAAAAATTAATAGACATTGCTACTCAAGTGAGAAGAGATATCATTAGAATGACAAATATGGCTAAGTCTGGACATCCTGGTGGTTCTCTAGGTTGTGCAGATTTTCTTACACTTTTATATTTCGAAATTATGGATTTAGATCCTGAAAATTTCACTTTAGAAGGGCATAACGAAGATATATTTATATTATCTAATGGACACATTAGTCCTGCTTTTTATTCTGTTTTGGCACGTAGAGGATATTTCCCTATTGATGAATTAGCTACTTTCAGACGTATTAATAGTAGACTGCAAGGGCATCCTACTCCTTCAGAGCATTTGCCTGGGGTACGTTTCGCAGCTGGCTCATTAGGTCAAGGGCTATCTATAGCTATAGGTTGTGCTAAAGCTAAAAAGCTTGACAATGATAAAAAAATCATTTATTCTTTACATGGTGATGGAGAGCTGCAAGAAGGACAAATATGGGAAGCTGCACTCTTCGCTGGTTCTAAAAAAATTGATAATCTTATTTCTACTATTGATTATAATGGACAACAAATAGATGGCCCCGTAGATCATGTAAACTCACTAGGTAATCTGCGTGCTAAATGGGAAGCTTTCGGATGGTTCGTTTTAGAAATGAATGGACATGATTTTTCTGATATGAGGCAAACTATAAATATTGCTAAAGATAATTTAGGTAAAGGTTATCCAATAATGATCCTCATGCACACTATTATGGGAAAAGGTGTATCTTTTATGGAAAATGATCATAAATGGCATGGTACTCCTCCTAATGACGAACAAGCTGCTGAGGCATTGAAATATTTAAAATCTTCATTAAATGATTTTTAAAAAATTTGTTTTTTTATTAGCTTTTTGTCTTGTAACTGTTTCATCTTTTGGACAATCTCAACCACCAAAAAGTGAAAATCCTACTAGAATATTAATAATCTTCGATGCTAGTAATAGCATGTATGGACACTGGCAGAGTGATACAAAAATAAATATTGCTAAGCGTTTATTAAATAATATTTTGGATAGTATTTCTACTATTGAAAATTTACAATTAGCTTTGCGAGTTTTTGGTGATTTGAAAGATTTCCCTCCACAAGATTGTAATGATACTAGATTAGTAGTACCTTTCTCTGAAGGTAATGCTAAAAAAATTGCTCATTTTATTAAATATTTGACACCTCGCGGCACTACTCCTATAGCTAATACTTTAGCAGCTGCTGGTAATGATTTTCCTCCTTGTGATAAATGTAGAAATATTATAATTTTAATAACTGATGGCATAGAGGAGTGCAATGGTGATCCATGTGCAGTTTCTCAGGATTTACAAAAAAAAGGTATTGTGCTTAAACCATTTATTATTGGCATAGGTCAAAATTTCGCTAAAGAATTTGAATGTGTTGGAGATTACTATGATGGTAGTACTGAAGAGCAATTTCAGAAAGCTCTCAAAATTGTTATTTCTTATGCATTAAATTCTACTTCTTGTCAAGTAAATTTATTGGATCAAGCTGGTAATCCTACTGAGACTAATATTCCAATGACTTTTTATGATAAGATGAATAATAAAATTATTTATCAATTTGTTCATACACTTAATAACAAAGGTGTGCCAGACACATTATTAATAGATCCTTTGATTAAATATAGAATTCAAATACATACTATTCCTCCCGTTTATATTGATTCTCTGGGACTCACTCCAGGTAAACATACTATCGTATCAGCACCTACTCCACAAGGAGAATTAATTGTTAAATTTCCTGCTTCCAATATAGAGAAATCTGCTTTGCCTGTAATTGTTAGAAAAAATAATGATAGTAATACTCTAAATGTTCAATATACTAATAAAAAAGAAAAATATCTTGTCGGGAAATATGATTTAGAAATATTGACATTGCCCAGATTGTATATAGATGATGTGGAAATAAAACAAAGTTATACTACAACAGTAGAAATACCAGCACCTGGTAATGTCATTATTTATTTGCCAGCTAATGGATATGGTAGCATTTTTCAAAGAAAAAAAGATAAAGATTTAGAGCTAGTAATTAATTTAAAAACTGAAGAAAATATGCAAACTATACAATTGCAACCAGGAGATTATACTGTCGTCTTTAGAGCTAAATATGTGAATAAAAGCATTTATACAATAGAAAAAAACTTCACTATAGAAAGTAATAAAAATACCACTGTAAACCTAAACTATAGATAATTAAGAAAATAAAATTTATTAGTATCTTTAATATTTAATGTCCTATAACATTTATTGTGGGTTAATTATTTAAGTTTATATTTAATTGTCTAATTGTTGTTATTAATCCACAAATGAACACAAATGAACACAAATACAACTAAATCATCAGTGTTAATTTGTGGAAATCTGTGGATGAAATTATAGAC
>JASEGF010000249.1 GCA_030017935.1 Bacteroidales bacterium
GTTAGTCAAAGATATGATTAACATACTGTAAAGTATAACAAAAATTTGATACTTCTTAAACCCTTTCTCAATTCTCTAACCTTTTTATTTGCTAAAATTTCCCTAATTTAGCTATTTAATATATTTATCATGTGTTTTCATAACTCATTAATAGTAGATGCTGTAAAGATAGAAAGTAGGTATAATGCAAAATTTATCCCAGGTAGTGAGTGGCACCCTATTTATCATGCTGCTGCATATAGTTTGCCCGCTTGGCCTATTATTGCTAATGAGGCTCCTAGTGTGATTCAATTTTTTCAATGGGGATTAATCCCTTTTTTTATTAAAAATAAAAATATTGCTGATGATATTCGTGTTAAAACCTTAAATGCTAGGATAGAAACCCTTCATCAAAAAAAATCATTTTATATTTCAGCAAAGAATAAGCTTTGTTTGATACCTTCTACAGGTTTTTTTGAATGGCAGCAAATTGGCAATAATAAACAGCCATGGTTTATTAGATTAGCTGATGAAGAAATTTTTTCTATTGCTGGCATATGGGATGTATGGCATGATCCTTTTACTGGCACACAATATTATACTTTTTCTTTAATTACACGAGAAGCTATAGGAATAATGAAAGAAATCCATAATACTAAGCAGAGAATGCCATTTATTTTACCTAAATCTATAGAAAAAGAATGGTTGTATGCTAATACTCCTGACAAAAAACAAAAATTACTAAATCTGTCCAATGATATTAAATTTAATGCTTATAAAGTTTCTCATTTAGTGGGTAAAAGAAACATTAATACTAATGTCCCAGAGGTGATTAAAAAAATAGAGTGATTTATTATTTTTATATTTGTATTTTAATCTTATTTGAAAATGATTAATCATAATTTTTCTTTTTACAAATTTCATGGTGCAGGGAATGATTTTATCTTATCAGATACACGCAATATGAGCGATAGTTTATTTGATTCTGCTTTAATAAAGAAATTATGTGATAGACATTTAGGCATTGGTGCGGATGGATTAATATTACTTGCTAATCCTAATAATAATTCTAGCATTTTTTCTATGATATATTATAATTATGATGGGAGTAGAGCTATTATGTGTGGTAACGGAGCCCGTTGTATTTGTGCTTTTGCTAATTTACTAAATCTTATTGATGTTGGGAAATATTTTAATTTTGATGCTGATGATGGCATTCATAATGCAATGATATTCAATAGATTAGAAAATAATTGGGATGTGGAAATTAGTATAAATGTTTTATCTCAAATTACTAAAATTGATGAACGTTCTTTTTTTGTGAATACCGGAGTGCCTCATCTTATTAAGTTCGTTGAGAATGTAGACTTGCTCGATGTATATAATGAAGGTAAAATACTTAGATTTTCACCAGATTTTGGTGATGATGGTGCAAATGTAAATTTTGTAGAATTAGGTGAGAAAATAAAAATTAGAACATATGAAAGAGGTGTAGAAGGTGAAACCTTGGCTTGTGGTACAGGTATTTGTGCTGCAGCTGTAGTCATCCATAATTTTTTTAATAAACCTTTTCCGATGAATATTAGTGCCTTAGGTGGCGACCTACAAGTAAATCAATTAAATGAAAATATTTTACTTTTGCGTGGTCCTGCTACTTTAGTATTTAAGATTGAGAAATTTTATTTATAATTTTATAAAAATTTTATGCATTTACAAGGTGAAAATATTAAATTGAGAGCTCCTGAGCTTGATGATATTGATTGGATGTTTGATATAGAAAATAATGATTCCTATTGGTATCTGAGTGATGCTTTTCAACCCTTCTCTAGATGGACTATAGAAAATTTTATAAAAGGACAAACAGATATTTTCGCTGAGAAACAGTATAGATTTGTTGCTGAGGATAAACTTCATAATAAAATTGGTATTATAGATTTGTATAATTTCGCTCCTCTTCATCGCAGAATATTTATTGGTATTTTTATAGATGAACTTTATAGAAATAAACATTATGGCTCACAATCAATATCTCTGGCAGTGAATTATTGTTTTAATATTTTGCAATTGCACCAAGTATGTGCTTTAATACCTGCTAATAATGTGGCTAGTATCAAATTATTTGAAAAATCAAATTTTCAATTACAATCTTCTAGAAAAGATTGGTATTTGATAAATGGCATTTTTATTGATGAATTATTTTATAATAAATTTAATGAATATGAGATTGATTAAAATACTTGTAGTTTTGATTATTTTAGTGTCTAGTGCTTTTTATTTTACTTTCTATTTCCCTAATGTGAAAATACCTAATAATGCTCAAGAAACCACAATTTATATTTATCCTAATACAGACACTGATGATTTTATAGAAATTTTAAAAAATGAACATATTCTAAAATTCCCATGGACTTTTCAGTTAGCTACTAAATTTAGATATTTTACTGCAAAACCGGGTAGATACGTGCTTAAAAAAGGTATGAATAATAATGATTTGATAAATAAAATTAGAATTGCAGATCAGGATCCAATAACTTTGACTTTTAATAATGTCAGAACAATTAATGATTTAGCTGATAAAATTGATGGGAAATTTATTTTTACCAGACAAGATT
>JASEGF010000024.1:0-12990 GCA_030017935.1 Bacteroidales bacterium
AACCTGTGACTAAAAAACCTAATGAGGTACGTATGGGTAAAGGTAAAGGTAATCCTGAATATTTTGTCGCTCCAGTTTTACCTGGTAGAATCTTGTTTGAGGTTGAGGGAGTACCTCTCGATATCGCTAAAGAAGCTATGCGTTTAGCAGCTCAGAAATTACCTGTGAAAACTAAGTTTATCATAAGTAGAGATTTTGTCAAATAAATTAAAATGAGGAGATAGATTTTATGGAAATATCTGTAATTAGAGAGTTATCATCAAAAGAGTTAAAAGAAAGACTCGATGAGCTAAAATTAGAATATGCTAAATTAAAAATGGGCCATGCTATTTCTCCTGTAGATAATACTACAAAATTTAGAGAAATCAGAAAAGACATTGCTCGTATTCTAACGGTACTAACCGAACGTGAAAATAATGAAAAACAAGCAAATATTAATAAATCCAAATAATAATGGAAAAGGTTAAAAAAGAAAATAGGAAAGAACGCATTGGCATCGTAGTGAGTAATAAAATGAATAAGTCTGTTGTGGTACGTGTAAACTATCAAAAGATGGACCCTTTGTATAAAAAATATGTTAAAAAAGCTAGCAAATTTATGGCTCATGATGAAAATAATGAATGTGGTATAGGTGATAAAGTGCGTATAGTAGAAACTAGACCTTTAAGCAAAAATAAACATTGGAGAGTAGTCGAAATCATTGAAAAGAGTAAATAGTTATGATACAACAAGAAAGTCGCTTAAAAGTTGCGGATAATAGTGGTGCAAAAGAAGTTTTGTGCATCCGCGTCCTTGGTAGCACAGGCAAAAGATATGCTACAGTAGGAGATAAAATTATAGTTACTGTGAAAAAAGCTATTCCTTCTGGTAATATAAAAAAAGGTACTGTTACTAAAGCAGTTATCGTTCGTACTAGAAAAGAAATTAAAAGAGCTGATGGGTCTTATATAAGATTTGATGATAATGCATGCGTTTTGCTCACTCCTAATGACGAACTCCGTGCTACTCGTATCTTCGGTCCTGTACCTCGTGAGCTCAGAGATAAACAATATATGAAAATCGTTTCTCTAGCTCCAGAAGTTATTTAATTATGTTTTTAATTCTAAAATATATATTTAATTATGGCTAAAACCAAAAACAAAAAACCTGAAAAAAAGGTTAAAATAAAAATAAAAAAAGGTGATCAAGTGCGCGTGATAGCAGGTGATGATAAAGGTGCTGAGGGTAGAGTACTTATGGTTTTACCTAAAGAACATCGTGTTATTGTAGAAGGTGTTAATATTGTTATTAAACATTCTAAACCTTCTGCTGCACATCCTCAAGGTGGAAGAATCGAACAAGAAGCTCCTATAGATATCTCTAATGTTATGTTATTAGTAGGTAATACTCCTACACGCATTGGCAGAAAACTTGACGAAAATGGTAAATTAGTTAGATTTGCTAAAAAAACAGGGGAGGTAATTAAATGACAACAAAAACTTATATTCCAAGATTAAAGAAAAAATATTACGACGAAGTAGTTCCTGCTATGATGAAGGAATTTGCTTACAAAAATATTATGCAGGTACCTAAAATTGAAAAAATCGTCGTTAACCAAGGTATCGGAGAGGCTACTCAAGATCGTAAACTTATCGAGGCTGCTCTCAATGAACTTACTATGATTACGGGACAAAAAGCTATAGCTACTTATGCTAAAAAGGATATTAATAATTTTAAAATTAGAAAAGGCATGCCTATAGGCACTAAAGTTACTTTGAGAAACGATAATATGTATGAATTCCTTGATAGGTTGATATCTATTGCTATACCACGTATCCGAGATTTTCATGGAATTAATGATAATGGCTTCGATGGTAGAGGTAATTTCTCTTTTGGCATTAGTGAACAAATTATCTTTCCAGAAATAAATATGGATAAGGTGAATAAAATCATTGGCATGGACATCAGTATTATTACTAATGCTAAAACTGATAAAGAAGCTTATGCTTTATTAAAATTTATGGGTATTCCTTTTAGAAAATAAAAATTGTTTGAATATATGGCAAAAGAATCAATGAAAGCACGTGAGAGAAAAAGAAGGCAGATGGTAGATAAATATGCTAGTAAACGTGCAGAGTTAAAAGCAAAGGGAGATTATGAGGGTTTGCAAAAATTACCACGTAATGCATCTCCAGTGAGATTGAGAAATAGATGTGCCCTCTCTGGAAGACCAAGAGGTTATATTAGATATTTTGGAATTTCTCGTATAGATTTCCGTGAATTAGCTTCTAAAGGTATGATCCCAGGAGTTAAAAAAGCAAGTTGGTAAGATATGTTAGAAAGTTTTAATATATTTTGCTGTTTTTTGATTTGTAATTAATGTATAATTTGTAATTTTGCATTTTAAAAAAATATTAAATTAATAAAAAAAGAAAAATAAATATGACAACAGATCCAATTGCTGATTACCTGACACGCATTAGGAATGCAATTAGTGCAAAACATCGTATTGTAGAGATGCCTGCAAGTAATTTGCTTATTTCTTTGACTCAAATTTTAAAAGATGAAGGATATATTTTAAATTTTAAAGTTGATGAAGAATCTTTTCCTCGCAAACTTATCATAGCATTGAAGTATCATCCTACAATGAAGATTAGCCCCATACAAAAACTCGAGCGTGTTTCTAAACCAGGAAGACGTATTTATAAAAAAGCTGACGATCTACCTAAAGTGATGAATGGACTTGGCATTGCTATTATTAGTACATCAGAAGGGCTTATGACAGATAGAGAAGCTCGTAATCGTCACATCGGCGGCGAAGTCATTTGTTATGTTTCTTAATTAAAAATAAGGAGTTAGTAATGTCTAGAATAGGAAATTTACCAATTAAAATACCGCAGGGAGTATCTATTGATATATCTGCTGATAATATAGTCACAGTTAAAGGAAAATTGGGACAATTAACTCAATTTATTCATCCATCTATAAAAATTAATGTAGATGGTGATACTTTGACACTCACTCGTTTAAATGACGAAAAACAAACACGTATGTACCATGGCCTCTATAGAGCTTTATTAAATAACATGGTTACTGGTGTTTCAGAAGGATTTACTAAAACATTGGAATTAGTAGGTGTGGGTTATAAAGCTCAAGCTCAAGGACAAATTTTAGAACTTGCCTTAGGCTTTTCTCATAGTGTGTTATTTGAGCTACCTCCCGAAATTTCTGTTACTACAGTTACGGAAAGAGGTTCTAATCCAAAAATTATTTTGAAATCTTTTGACAAACAACTGTTAGGGCAGGTAGCAGCTAAAATACGTTCTCTCAGAAAACCAGAACCTTATAAAGGTAAAGGTGTCAAATATCAAGGTGAATATATTCGTCGTAAAGCTGGTAAAGCTGCAGCTTCTGTTAAATAATTAATATTATAACTATGGAACCCAAAATTAAAAACAAAAAAGAAGCAAGAAGGCGTAGAATCAAAATGCGTATCAGTAAAAAATTTAATGGTACAGCAGATAGACCACGCTTATGTGTTTATAGAAGTGATAAAGAAATTTATGCTCAAATAATTGATGATGTAAAGCATGTAACTATTTTGAGTATCTCATCTCTTTCTAAAGAAATAAAAAGTCAAAAACTGTCTAAAACAGATAAATCTAAAGAAGTAGGTAAATTGATTGCTAAAAAAGCTTTAGATGCTGGTATCGATACAGTTGTTTTCGATCGTAACGGATATTTATATCATGGTAGAATTAAAGCACTAGCTGATAGTGCAAGAGAAAATGGGCTTAAATTTTAAATTTTATGACAAATATAGTTAGAAAAGTAAAAGCTACTGATACAGAATTAAAAGACAGATTAGTCTCTATCCAAAGAGTAACCAAAGTTACTAAAGGTGGTAGAACATTTAGCTTTGCTGCATTAGTGGTAGTAGGTAATGAAAATGGTATCGTTGGCTATGGACTAGGTAAAGCTAGAGAAGTTCCTTTGGCTATCCAAAAAGCCATTGATGATGCTAAAAAGAATTTAGTTAAAGTTAGTATTCATAATGGTACTTTACCGCATGAACAAATATCTAAATATGGCGCTGCTAAAGTCATTATTAAACCTGCTGCTCCTGGTACTGGTGTAATCGCAGGTGGAGCCATGCGTGCCGTTTTAGAAAGTGCTGGCGTTAGAAACGTGCTAGCTAAATGTCTTGGATCTTCTAATCCTCATAATGTAGTGAAAGCTACTATAAAGGCTCTTAGTGAATTACGTGATCCATACACTATCGCTGAACTCAGAAATATTCCAGTAGAAAAATTATTAAATAAATAAACCCAGTTATTATGAAGCAAATCAAAGTAACCCTTGTGAGAAGTACTATTGGACGTCCAATAGATCAAAAAAGAACTGCTGCAGCATTGGGATTGAAAAAATTAAATCATAGTAAAATCTTTGAAGATAGTCCAGATATTCGTGGTATGATAAGGAAAATTGAACATTTAGTAAAAGTAGAAGAAATTTAAAAAAATATTAATTATGGATCTAAATAATCTAAAACCAGCAAAAGGCTCTGTAAAATCAAATACTAGGCTAGGCCGTGGTGAAGGCTCTAAAAAAGGTGGTACTGCAGGTCGTGGTACTAAAGGCCAACAATCTCGTAATGGCTATACTCGTAAATTCGGTTTCGAAGGTGGTCAAATGCCGCTACACCGTAGAGCACCTAAGTTTGGTTTTAAAAATATTTTTAAAGAAATATATCAACCTATTAATTTAGATACTATTCAATATGTAGTTGACAAATTAAATCTAAATGTTATTAATCCAGATATCTTATATGAAAATGGATTTATTAGCAAAAATGATAAGGTTAAAATTTTAGCTCGTGGAGAGCTGAAAAAATCTGTGGAAATTTCTGCTCATGCTTTTTCAAAAAAAGCTATTGAAGAAATCGAAAAATTAGGTGGTAATGTCAAAATTATAAATTAATGAGCAACATTATACAAACATTTAGAAATATTTTTAAAATTGAGGATTTACGAAAACGTATCATATATACATTATTATTGCTATTAGTATATCGTTTCGGTACTCATATAGTTTTACCAGGTATTAATGCTAGTTTTATACAAGGTAGCAATTTTGCTAGCCAAGGTCAAGGTGGTTTATTAGGAATGATTAATATGTTCGCTGGTGGTGCATTCTCTAATGCTTCCATTTTAGCGTTAGGTATTATGCCTTATATATCTGCTTCTATTATTATTCAATTATTAACCGTCGTTATTCCTACTTTTCAACGTATGCAAAAAGAAGGTGAAAGTGGGAGACGTAGATTAAATCAGATAACACGTTATCTAACTATTTTGGTAACAATAGCACAAGCTCAAGGATATATAACTTATTTGGTTGCACAATTACCAGCTCAGGCTATTTATCCTTTCACAGGTGCTGGCATACCATTCATTTTTAGATTTGCTGCTACTGTACTGCTAACAGCTGGTACTTTATTTGTAATGTGGCTAGGAGAAAAAATTACTGACAAAGGCATTGGCAATGGTATATCTCTGATAATTATGATAGGTATCGTCGCTAGACTTCCTTTATCAATTGCTGCAGAATTTACTTCTCGAATGTCTGTAAATGCTGGCGGTATATTTGCTTTAATTATAGAAATTATAGTTTTAATAGCTGTAATATTATTTACCATTTTGCTTATTCAAGGTACAAGAAAAATACCAGTGCAATATGCTAAAAGAGTGGTGGGCAATAAACAATATGGTGGTGTGAGACAATATTTACCATTAAAAGTAAATGCTGCTGGTGTAATGCCAATAATTTTTGCTCAGGCTATTATGTTTCTACCTATTACTATCGCAGGTTTTGCTAATTATGAGAGTGGTGGTTGGTTTGTAACTGCTTTTTCAAATTTTAATGGATTTTGGTATAATCTTACTTTTGCAGTGTTGATTATAATATTTACTTATTTCTACACTGCTATTACTTTTAATCCACAACAAATCGCTGATGAACTTAAGAAAAATAATGGTTTCATTCCAGGCATCAAACCAGGGAAAAAAACAGCAGAATATATTGATACTATTATGTCTCGTATTACTTTGCCAGGTTCTATTTTTTTAGCTACAATTGCTATTTTACCTGCAATAGTTAGTAATTTTGGTATTACATCACAATTTGCACAATTTTATGGTGGTACCTCTTTATTAATTATGGTAGGTGTAGTATTGGATACATTGCAGCAAATCGAGAGCCATTTATTGATGAGACATTATGATGGTTTTATGAAAAAAGGAAAACTAAAGGGTAGATCTATTTATGGAGGTGCATAATAATGATAATTAAAGATTTAGAAGAGTTGGAGTTGATGAAAAAAAGTGCAGACTTGGTAGGAAGAACCTTAGGAGAAGTTTCTAAAGCGCTGAAGCCAGGTGTATTAGCTAAAGATTTAGACCATATCGCTGAAGAATTTATCAGAGATAATGGTGGTACTCCCTCTTTTAAAAATTATAATGGATATCCTGCTACTCTTTGCATTTCTATTAATGATGTTGTTGTGCATGGAATACCTAAAGACCAGGTAATTAAAGAAGGTGACATAGTGTCTGTGGATTGTGGAGTATTTTTAAATGGTTATTGCGGTGATTATGCTTATACATTTATTATAGAACCAGTAGATGAAAAAGTTAGAAAATTAGTTAAAGTTACCTTAGAGTCATTATATAAAGGGATAGAACAAGCAATTGCGGGAAATAAAACTGGTGATATAGGTTTTGGTATACAGCTTTATGTAGAGAGAAATGGTTTTTCTGTTGTGCGTGAGTTGGTAGGACATGGTATAGGTAAAGCAATGCATGAGTATCCACAAGTACCTAATTATGGTAAAAAAGGCAAAGGATATTTGTTAGAAGATGGCATGGTTATTTGTATTGAGCCAATGATTAATATGGGTAAGAAAGATGTAGTTTTCGATGAAAGTGATGGATGGACTGTACGCACTAAAGATCACATGCCAGCTGCTCATTTCGAACATATGGTTTGGATAAATCAAAAAAAATCTGTAATTTTGTCGACTTATAATTATATTGATGAAAAATGGAAGGTTAATTAAGTATGCCAAAACAGAATGTAATAGAGAAAGATGGAATTGTGAAGGAAACCTTAGGTAATGCGATGTTTAGAGTAGAATTAGATAATGGTCATGTTATTTTAGCTCATATTAGTGGCAAAATGAGGATGCACTATATACGTATTTTACCAGGTGATAAGGTACGTGTGGAGATGTCTCCATATGACCTTACAAGAGGAAGAATTGTTTATAGATATTAAAAAAATAAAAATATTATGAAAGTAAGATCTTCAGTTAAAAAACGTACACCTGATGACAAAATTGTAAGGAGAAAAGGCAGAGTGTATATAATAAATAAGAAAAATCCTAAATATAAACAAAGACAAGGATGAGAAAACATTTTAATTGGAAAAATTAATAAAAGATAAACGAAAATATGGCAAGAATCGTTGGAGTAGATTTACCTAATAACAAACATGGCGAGATAGGCCTTACTTATATCTATGGAATAGGTAGAAGCACAGCTCGTTATGTATTAAGCAAGGCAAACGTAGACTTTGATAAAAAAGTAAAAGATTGGACTGATGATGAGATAAGCAGAATTCGTCAAATCATTAATGATGAGATAAAGACTGAAGGAGCTTTACGTTCAGAAGTACAAATGAATATTAAACGCCTAATAGATATAGGCTGTTATAGAGGTTTACGTCATCGTCATGGATTACCTGTACGTGGACAACGTACCCGCACCAATGCACGTACCCGCAAAGGTAGAAAAAAGACCGTTGCAGGAAAGAAAAAAGCACCTAAAGGTTAAAAATTTAAAAAAAGATTTATTATGGCTAAAACACGCTCAAGAACAACTACAAAAAAAAGAGTTGTTAAAGTTGAACCCTTCGGTTGTGCATATATACAAGCAACGTTTAATAATGTGATAGTTACCTTAACTAATGAAAAAGGTGATGTCATTTCATGGTCATCAGCCGGGAAAATGGGTTTCAGAGGTAGTAAAAAGAATACACCTTATGCAGCACAAGTGGCAGCAGAAGATGCTGCTAAAGTGGCTATAGACGCTGGACTAAAAAAAGTAAAAGTTTATGTTAAAGGACCAGGTTCAGGTCGTGAAAGTGCAATTCGTACTATTCATAATGCTGGCATCGAAGTTATTACTATTTATGATATTACTCCAGTACCTCATAATGGATGCAGACCTCCTAAACGTCGTAAAGTTTAATATATAAAATTAAAAAAAGTTAAAAATAAAAATTATGGCAAGATATATAGGTCCAAAAACTAAAATAGCTCGTTCCTTAGGATCTCCAGTGTATGGATATGACAAAATTTATGAAAAAAAGAATTATCCTCCTGGTATGCATGGCTTAGCTAGAAAAAGAAGAAAACCTAGCGAATATAGAATGCAGCTACTAGAAAAACAAAAAGCAAAATATACCTATGGAGTTCAAGAAGCTCAATTTAGAAGATTTTATCAAATAGCTATATCTAAAGGTGGTGTTACTGGTGAGAATTTAATGCAAATATTGGAATCTCGCCTAGATAATGTCGTTTATAGATTAGGTATAGCAAAAACACGCCCAGCAGCTAGACAATTAGTATCTCATAAACATATTACTGTTAATGGAAAGGTTGTTAATGTACCATCATTTATGATAAGACCAGGTGATGTCGTTGGCGTTAGAGAAAAATCAAAATCCTTATTCGTTATTCAGGAATCATTAGCTGCTAGAGTAGATAAATATTCATGGCTGCAATGGGATCAAGCTAATATGGAAGGTACTTTTTTGCAATATCCTGTTCGTGCTGAAATTCCTGAAAATATTAATGAACAGTTAATCGTAGAATTATATAGTAAGTAAAATAATATTATGGCATTATTGGATTTCCAAAAACCTGATCAAGTTATCATAACCGAAAATACAGAAACTTATGGTGTATTTGAATTACAACCATTAGAACCTGGTTATGGCATTACTATTGGTAATGCTCTTAGAAGAGTACTTTTGTCCTCTCTAGAAGGTTATGCAATAACTCAATTTCGTATTAATGAGGTTCCTCATGAATATACTTCTATTGATGGAGTTTTAGAAGATGTTATTTTTATTGGTTTAAATTTAAAACAAGTAAGATTAAAACCAAATTTTGAGAATGTAGATTCTGAAAATATAAATATTATTATTGCTGGCCAAACAGATTTTAAAGCTGGTGATATAAATAAATATTTAACTAATTTTACTGTTATAAATCCTGATTTACATATTTGTACTCTTGAACCAACTGTAAAACTTAATATTGATCTTAAAATTCAAAAAGGCCGCGGCTATGTTCTTGCAGAAGAACTAAAAGATCATGACGCTCCATTAGGTACTATCACTCTAGATGCAGTATTTACTCCTATAAAAAATGTTTCTTATTCTGTAGAAAATTTTCGCGTAGGTCAAAAAACTGATTATGAAAAATTAATCTTAGAGATTATTACTGATGGTACTTTAACCCCTTATACAGCAATTAATGACTCCGCTAATATTCTAATGCAACATCTTGAAGTTTTCTTAGAAAAAAAATATACTCTGCAAAGTAGTGTCGAAAGAGTGGAAGAGACTATAGATGATAATATAGATGATAACTATGAGCAAATGCGAAAACTTTTGCTAACTAAACTCTCAGATTTAGACCTTAGCGTGCGAGCTATTAATTGTTTGAAAACAGCTGATATTGAAACATTAGGCCAATTAGTTAGCTATACCAAAAATGATTTGCTAAAGTTTAGAAATTTTGGTAAAAAATCACTTTCCGAAGTTGAAGAATTAGTAAAATCAAAAAATCTCTATTTTGGTATGAATGTTTCTAAGTATAATATAGATAAAGAATAAAATTATGAGACATAGAAATAAAGTTAATCATTTAGGACGTACCACTGCTCATCGTAAGGCGTTATTAAAGAATTTATCAATCGCATTGATAAAACATAAAAGAATAAATACTACCGTTCCTAAAGCAAAAGAATTACGAAAATTTATAGAACCTATAATTACTCTCACTAAAAATGATAATACTGCTAATAGAAGATTAGCTTTTGCTAAATTACAAAACAAAGAAGCAGTGAAAATATTATTCGATGAGATAGCTCCTAAAGTAGTAAATAGACCTGGAGGATATACTCGTATCCTAAAAACTGGTTATCGTATTGGAGATGCAGCTCATATGTGTATGATAGAATTAGTTGATTTTAACGAAGGATATTCTCAATCTAAAGCTACTAAAGCTGCTGCTAAACCTAAAACTAGACGTGGCGGTGGTAGACCTAAAAAATCTACTCCTACTGATATTGAATCTAAAGATAAAGATATCGACACAAATCAAACTGATATAAATGATGAACCTGCATCTGCACCTGATGTAGAAAATGAAAACAAAGAATAATTTATAATTATTCCATTTTGATATAAAAAAGCGTAAATATTTATATTTACGCTTTTTTTATTGATATCGATATCCCATTATATAATATATCTTGGACTAAAGTGATACATTTTCCTAAATATATATAATGTGAATTGAAAATTATCATTTATATTTGTAAATAAAAATTTTTTATTATATGAAAATATATATTCTTAGGAGTATAATAATTATCGTATTTATTACTATTAGTTTAAAGTCATTCAGCCAAATATCTATACATCAGGAGCAATTGAATTATTATAAATCTACTGGTTTGTCTGCAGAGGATTATCAAGAATATAATTCTATTCATAGAGCTGATATGCAGCACAAACAAAAAAGTAATTGTTCATTAACTAAAATAGTTTATGGATGGCATCCATATTGGCAAAATGGTTTACAAACAAATTATGATTGGGATCTTTTAAGTCATTTTGCTTATTTCTCATATGAAGTAGATGCTAATACAGGTAATCCTTTAAATACATACAATTTTAGCACCACACAGTCTGTTACAGATGCTATTAATGCTGGAGTAAAAGTTCACTTATGTGCTACACTATTTAGTAATCATACTACTTTTTTTAACAATATAACTGCTCAAAGAAATTTTATGCATCAGATAGTAACACTAGTAATCAATAGAGGAGCACATGGTGTGAATATAGATTTCGAAGGTATGAACTCCACACACAAAACTGCCTTTGCTAATTTTATGAATGAGCTAGCAGATACTTTTCATACACGTATACCAGGTTCTGAGGTTACAATAGCTATTAATGCTGTAGAGTGGAGTGATATATTTGATATTAATGCTATGAAAAATAAAGTAGATTATTTCATAATTATGGGCTATGATTATTATTATAGTGGTAGCACTACAGCAGGACCGACTGATCCTTTATATAACTTCGTAACTTCATATAATTATACTCTTGCTAAATCAGTGAATTATTATTTAAATAAGGGATGTCCAGCAAATAAACTAATTCTTGCCTTGCCTTATTATGGTAGAGAATATGGTACGGTATCTAATACTATTCCTTCATCTGTTAATAATCCTCCCAATTGTGTTTCACGTACCTATAAGTTTGTTAGAGGTAACTCTACCGGTTATTACACGCAGTCTAATAGAGTATGGGACAGAGCATCCTTTACGCCTGCTTATATTTTTCATGATGGGACAGAATGGCGTCAATGCTTCATAGATGATAAATACAGTATGGGACGACGTATGGATTTAATAAATCAAAGAAATCTAGCTGGTATGGGTATATGGGCCTTAGGTCATGATGATGGATATACAGATTATTGGGATAATATAAGAGAACATTTTACTACTTGTTCGGTGAATCCATGCATTGATAGTTTATTCGATATGGGAGGCCCCCTTAGAAATTATTATGATAATGAAGATTATACATATACTATTGCACCTCCTAATAGTCAGTCAATAACTATTAATTTTAGTCAATTTAATTTAGAAAATGGTAATGATTATCTATGGTTATATAATGGTAACTCCACTGCTGCACCATTGATAGGAACTTTTACTGGATCTACTAATCCAGGTACTTTAGTGGCTAACTCTGGAGCATTCACATTAAAATTTCATTCTAATGCATCAACTAATAGTCAAGGTTTTTCTCTAGTTTATCAATGTGAACAAGCTCCTAGTGACACTGTAATACCGATTACTTATATAGATTCTATAGCTAATTGGCAATCACAAGATTTCATAGTTACCTTTTATGATTCAGATGATATGAGTGGTATACAAAAAGCTTATTACCAAGTGATAGAATATGATGGCATAGATTGGGGAGCCAATGAGAATTTGGGCTTTTTGGCAGATAATTTTGATGCTCCGTCTATAAACAATCGATGGAATATAGTCTCTGGCAACTGGATACAACAAAATGGCTATTTAATACAGACAGATTCTACTAATAATAATACACATATTAATACATTTTTAAATCAAGAATTATCTAATAGATATCTATATGAATTTGAAGCTAAAATACTGGGAAATACAGTAACAAATAAACGTTTTGGGCTTCATTTTTTCTCTTCAGATTCGATATTAGAAAATAGAGGGAATGGATATTTTATTTGGTTTAGTTTAGAAACTAACAAACTCGAATTTTATAAAGTAACTAATAATGCTTTTACAAAAACTTATGAGGTCCCTTGTGCAATAAATTTAAACCAATGGTACAATATAAAAGTGATATATGATAGAATAGATGGTGGCATATGGGTTTATGTAAATAATTCATTAAAAGGGAAGTGGGTAGATAGCCAACCTTATAATAATAATGGTCGTTTTGTGTCTTTTAGGACAGGCAATTGTAGTGCACAATTTAACCAAATAAAAGTATATAGATCTCGTTATCCTAATACTACTTATATTATCAGAGTAGGTAATAGTATCACAAGAGATTTGAGATATGAAAGCATTAATCCCTCTACAC
>JASEGF010000024.1:13000-16118 GCA_030017935.1 Bacteroidales bacterium
TATCTAATGTGGCTATGCTAGATGTTTTTGTAGATTACTCCACTCCTATTCCTCCTTCATTTGTATGGGATGGAATAGGACAAGATTATGATACTATTTTTATGCTACCAATGTCTGTAAAATGGGGACAAGCTTATGATCCAAATAGTGGTATAAGAAATTATGAAGTGTGCTTAGGTACTATGCCTGGCTATGATAACATTTTACCATGGACTAACGTGGGGACAAATAATTTCTATTCATTAAATCCAACTGGTTTATTAAATAACAATTATTATTATCTGACAGTCAAATCCATTAATAATGCTGGTTTATCCATTAATACATATAGTGATGGGTTTGTTTATATTAATCCAAATAATATAAATGAGTTTGATTCTCAGATAAATATTTATCCTAATCCAGCAACTGATTTTATTTATATTAAATTTGATAACAAAATTAATAGTATTGCAATTTTTGATTTATTAGGTAATAAAATTAATGCTCAGATGACTCAAGTAAATGATAATATTGTAATACCAATAAGCGAATTACAAACTGGAATTTATATTTTACAATTATATTTAGATAATAAAGTATATCATTATTTATGGGAGAAGTTATAGAATATATTGATACTCATTCTCATATTTATTTAGAAGATTTCGATAATGATAGATCAGAAGTGCTAGAGAGAGCTATTAAAAATAGTGTAAATACTATTATTTTACCTGCTATTGATAGTAAAAGCTATGATGCTATGTGGCAATGCTATAATTTAAATGCAGAGCTACAACGTATGATGATAGGAATTCATCCAGAGAGTGTGAATGAAAATTATTCTGAGGAGCTAATTTTTATAGAAAATGAATTAAAACATTATCATAAATCTTATGTGGGAATAGGTGAGATAGGAATAGATTTATATTGGGATGACACTTTTTTAGAAGAGCAAAAAATAGTTTTGCAGCATCAATTGCAATGGTCTATAGATTATAATTTGCCTGTATGTATACATCAACGTAATTCATTAAAGGAAATAATGGAAATTTTAGATGATTTCTCAGAAGATTTGCGTGGAGTTTTCCATTGCTTCACTGGCTCTATTGATGAGGCAATAGAAATAGTTGAACGAGGGTTTTATCTAGGAATAGGCGGCGTGATAACTTTTAAAAATAGTAAATTGCATGAAACTATTAAAAAAATTGGTTTAGAAAATTTGGTTTTAGAAACTGATGCACCATATTTGACTCCTGTTCCATATAGAGGAAAAAGGAATGAAAGCTCATATATTCCTATTATAGCTAATAAAATTGCTGATATATTAAATGTGAATGTAGATATAGTATCTGCTAAAACTACTGCAAATGCTAAAAAATTATTTTCTTTGTAAAAAAATCATTAAATTATGGATAATAAAAGAAAAGTATTATTAATATATACAGGAGGTACTATAGGAATGGTATATGATCAAAAGTTAAAAACCTTGGTACCTATTAATTTTGATCAGTTAAATAAATATATTTCTTATTTAGATCGTATGCCCATAGATATTGCACATGTTTCATTTGAAACGCCTATAGACTCTTCCAATATTTTGCCAAAACACTGGATAGAATTAGCTGAAATTATTGAAAAAAATTATAATTTATTTGATGGTTTTGTCATCTTGCATGGCACAGATACTATGGCTTACACTGCATCTGCTCTCAGTTTTTTATTAGAAAATCTCAATAAACCAATTATCTTAACTGGCTCTCAATTACCTTTGGATATGATAAGGACTGATGGCAGAGAAAACTTGATAGCTTCTTTAGAGATAGCTTCTGCATATGAGAATGATAAACCCATAGTTCCTGAGGTGGCCATTTATTTCGAAGATAAACTATTTAGAGGTAATAGAACATCAAAGTTTAATGCCGAAAATTTCGATGCTTTCTATAGTGGTAATTATCCTATATTAGCTCAAGTAGGAGTACATATCAGATATTATCCAGAATATATTAATAAGCCTAATAATAAACAACTAAAAGTATATAAAAATTTTGATAATTCTGTGGGTCTAGTAAAAATTTATCCAGGTATGCCTATAAAAAATCTGAGTGACATATTGTGTGATAATGATTTACAGATTATTATTTTAGAAACTTTCGGATCAGGAAATGCGCCTACCTATGATGATTTTTTACAAACTATAAAAACTGCAATCAAAAATGGTAAAATAATTTTAAATATTACTCAATGCAAAGCGGGTAGAGTAGAGCTGGGCAGATACGAAACCTCTCTTAGTTTGGAAAATATCGGAGTTATTTCTGGTAATGATATTACTACAGAGTCTGCTATTACTAAATCAATGTTTTTACTAGGTAATATAAAAGATAAAAACAAAATTAAAGAATTACTACAAACGCCATTACGTGGAGAAATGAGCAAATTTGACTAAAGAATCAAAATAAAAAATGCTATAATGAGTGCTTGTATTACATATGTATATGCAGAAAATTAAAAGCAAATACATTTAGGCAATAAGTACATATAATTATAAAAACTGGATTTCCTCAATAACCATTAGGCTATTGAGCTATTAAAAGTTTATTAATTTTGTGGAAGATCTGTTATAAAGCAATTTTAGTATATGTGGTATTGATATAGAGTAATATGTAGTTGAGTGGTTAATTTTTCAGGATTTTTAGGAGAGTTATTAACAAAATGATAGTTTAAAAAATTTCCTGTTTTCCGCACTTTTTTGCAACACCTTTATAAGTAATTGATTATCAATATTAATTTTATAATTTTGGGTGTTGCAAAATTTTTATCATGTTTATCAGAAAAGTAAAAAATCGGTCTGGAAGTCAATCTGTACAAGTAATACAGAAGATTCGAGGCAGATATAAAGTGGTTAAAACCATGGGTTGCGCCACCATGCAGCACGAAATTGAGAAGCTGGAGCAATTGGCCAGGGAGGAGATAGAGCGTTTGAGTGGGAATCAGCTGAAGCTATTTGGCTACGAGAGTGATGAGATCATTGAGCAAGCCTTTTCCTTGTTGGCAAATAGCAGTATTCGTACCGTAGGACCCGAGTTAATTTTTGGCAAGATATACGATTATCTTGGTTTTAATACCATTGAAGAGGAAC
>JASEGF010000250.1 GCA_030017935.1 Bacteroidales bacterium
AATAAACCATACTAATTATTTGATACCAGAAAATCCTCTTAGTGGTCTAATAGGTTGCCCACTAAATGGTACTTGGAGCATAGAGATTTGTGATTTATGGGCAGCGGATAATGGTTGGGTCTTTGAATGGATGCTAACTTTGTCTAGTAATTCTGGTGTAGCTGGCTGGCAATATTCTGTGGATATTGATTCTATTGATTGGGATGGACAAAGTTTCTACCCCATTAATGATAGCACTGCGATTTTTAAACCTGATACTAGTGGAGTTTATAACACATATATTACTGTCTATGATGAATATGGATGTGCTTATACTTCTTCATATCCACTTACTATTGACGTTATCGAAAATCCAGTAATTGATTTAGGAGAAGATACAATACTATGTGAAGGTATGCCTTTAATTTTGAATGCTGGTGGTGGCTATGATGAATATTTATGGAATAATAATTTGACTGATTCATTATTATTTGTAGAAATGAGTGGCCTGTATTCAGTTACAGCAACAAATTATAATAGTGATCATACATTAGGCTGCTTGGGCAGTGATACTTTGATAGTAACCTTTATTCCTAATGCAATGGTAGATTTAGGGCCAGATCAATGTGTAACAGAAGGTCCAGTGACTCTAGATGCTACATATGCATCTGATTTTTCATATCAATGGTCAACAGGAGAAAATACTCCAGTAATAAATTTAACTCAACCTGGTGTTTATGATGTCAGTGTAAATGTATTTTATGATACACCAGATATGTGTTCAGCTCAAGATACAGTACATATAAAAATCATACCAGAACCGATCCCTCCATTACCTGATACATTATTTATGTGTGCTCATCAAGCTAGAATTTTAACTGCCGAACAACCCAATTATAATAATTTATATGATTTTATTTGGTCAACTGGTAACACATCTACAATGCAAACACTATCTGATATGTCTCCAGGTGTATACGTGATACAAGTAAAAATTATTGGTTGCGACACCCTAACTGATAGTACAAAAGTAACTGTAGAAGCTTGTGAAATAACTATTCCAAATGTATTCACACCTAATGGTGATGGCATTAATGATCAATTTCAAATTGGTAATTTAGAATATTACCCAAATAGTGAAATTAAGATTTATAATCGATGGGGAAAGAAAATCTATGAAAGTGAAAATTATCAAGGTGATTGGGATGGCGATAATCACCCCGAAGGAACTTATTTCTACATTCTAAGGCTAAATTATGGGAATGGTACTATTAGGGAATTTCATGGAACAATTACTATACTGTACTGAAAAATTGATTTTCTATGATAAAATAAAATATTTATCCACGAGGCAACAAAATGTTGCCTCTTTTTATTTTATTTTTACATCATTTTTATAATAATTTTTTTCGATAGTATCTCCATCAATAGACAAAACAATTTCTATACCATTTTTTTGATTATTTTCAAAGTAAGTGATAGACTGTATATTATCAGAATAAAGATAAAAAGTCGTGAGTACACCATTTCCATTATCAAACTGACCGATACCTACTGGAAATCCATTTTCGTTATAATAATGCCATTCGCCATCAAACTTTCCCTTTTTATAATATCCTTCTTTTTTCACCATATTATTAGAATAATATTCTCTATATATTCCATTCAAAGTATCATTCTCATATGTTAATTCTTCTATTATATTACCCAACATGTCATAATAAATAGCTGTACCATTTTTTTTATTATTTTCATATTTAATAATAGATTTTATACTACCATTAGGATAATATTCTTTATAATCGCCATTTAGCATGTTTTGAGAGTAATTCATTTCAGCAAGTTTATTCCCCGCTTTATCATATCGATATGCTACACCATGCTTTAATCCTTTCCTTATAGAATATTCAGCTGCTAAAGATCCATCAGGATAATACAATTTTTCTACTCGCTGACAACTAGATAAAAGCATCAAACTAAAAAATAAGGGAAATAAATTTATTTTCATAATAATTTTCATTTTATTTTTCAAATTTAAGAAATTTTTTATAATGTATCATCCCCAGAATTAATAAACTTTTGATAGTTCAAAGAGATTGATGGTTATTGAGAATTTTTTTAATTATATGAAATTATTGCCTACATATTTTTCTGGAAGAACAGTTTAAGAAATCGTAAATTCAAGTAATTAATGCAACTTTTTCAATGGAAATAAAAAGTTAAGGAAAATTATTTTTCAAGACAAAGGGTAAAAAGAGCTTTTTCCCTTTGCCTTGATGGAATAAATGCTTTACTTTGGTCTTTTCCCCTTAAAAAAGTTAGAAAGATGAAACATTTGACCGTAAAACAATGATACAAAATTAGGCAATGTTACAACAAGGATTGAAACAAAAAGATATAGCGTTAACTATCGGGAAAGATAAATCGGCTGTATTATGTGAATTGCGTAGCAAGTTTGATTATTGTAGTAAATATAAAATTATAAAAATTTTATACTTACTATAATAAATTTAATATTTATGTTTAATTTTTCATGTTAAATATTTTTATTAATTTTGTAAAAAATAAAATTTATGGAATATACAGCTGAAAA
>JASEGF010000251.1 GCA_030017935.1 Bacteroidales bacterium
GCTTGCTTGTTTTATTACAAATCATTTCCCAATGCGGATGAGACGCATCGTTTTTCAAATATAAAACTACTATTTAGTTATCTTTTAATAAGTCTGAACCGCCGATTCTTTTATGATTATCCTAAAATCATTTAATCCCAAAAATCCCAGTTCAGACATTTTGCTCTGTGTTCTTTGTGCCTTCTTTGAGAACTCTGTGTTTAATATTTAACTGTCCAATTGTTTTAAAATTGTCCACTTTGTAATAGCATTAATGTACAATATTCTACTACTTCGATTCCCAATTTACTTAATTTATTTTCGAACTCTGAATTTTCTGTTCCTGGATTGAAAATAATTCTTTTAGGATTTAAAGAAATTATAAAATCTTCCCATTGTTTTTGATTCTGAGGACCGATGTAAAGACTAATAGTATCTATAGGTTTCACACTATCAACAGTAGGATTAACAATAATGGGGATATCTTCTATTTCCCCAGTTTTATTACCTACAGCGATTACTTCATGACCATAATTTTTTAATCTTTTTACGGCTAGATTAGAGTATCTCTCTTCATTTGTACTAGCACCTAAAACTAAGACTCTCATTTTTTTTGCAAATATATTGTTTATGGTTAAATGATTTAATAAAAATGATTAATATCAATCAAAATGTTTATCTAAAATTTTAAATAAAAATGTTTGGATAAATATTGGATATGATTTTTTTAGATATATTGAATGCTAAATATTATTCTAAATAGAATTAAAAAGTTTTATCTAACATCTCTCCAGAGGATATTTTTATTATAGATCAAATTTCTATCTTTAGATATATGTACTTTTTGTCAAATATCATTAATATTTTTACTATTAATAAAACGTATAATTCTGTAACTTTATATCAATAATTAGTTTTAAATATTAGTCTCAATGCGAGTTTTTTAAAATATAAATATTATAGATTTATATCCAATACATTTCCAAACATTATATTGTTTCTTTCTCATTTTTTGAAAAAAATGATTCTCCATCGTTTTATTTAATTTTAATATTTTTGTGTATAAAATAAATTCTTGTGCCTAATTTAAATCTTTTAATTAGTAAAAAATTAAAAATCAGCTTATCAATTATTTTATTTTCTGTTCTTGTCTTTGCTATTAATCATACTTTTTATCAAATTTATCAATTGATTTATCAAAATAAGTTAATCAATAGAGTAGATAAAAATTGGGAAAAACTAAAATCTGTCCTAGCTGATAAAACTTTTTTGCAATTGGTTCAAAGTAATGATTGGGACATGATACAAGAGTTATATGAAAAAAATAATTTTGAAAACACAGGCATTTTTATTTATAGTGAAGATAGTATAGTTTACTGGTCTACCAATAATTTTTTAATTGAAAAGTCTATTAATAATGAATTCATTATTAAAAATGATAGAGGTATCTTTTTATGTTTTGCTAAAGATACTTCTAATTATCATATAATTTTATCCTGGCAGCTACAGAATAATTATTTGATAAATAATGAATATCTCGCTAATCGTATTGATAAACATATAGATCCTTTGGGATGTTTTGCGATTAATATTAATAATGATAAAACATCTATTTTAGAGCAATTAGAATTTATCCATTTACCAGTTAAATATACTAACACACAAAACTTAATAGCACTTTTTTGTTTTTTATTGCTTCTAATTGGTTTATATTTTTTATTCACTTCATTTGCAGATAAATGGAAAGGTAGTAAAAAAGTTTATATATTATTTGTCATTATCATTATTGTAGCATATTTACTTTGGATATTATTAGATGTATTGTCGGCGAGATATTATATTTTCAATCCTTCATTTTTTGCTTTATCATTAACTTTTAATAATATCGGTAAAATATTTTTGATTTTATGGTTAGGTGTTTTAGTCATTAAGCTTTGTTATAAGTTATTACCCATAAAGTATAGAGAATTATTTTATTTTGTAATTTCTTTATTTTTATCAGGTAATATTTTTATCTGGTTATATAAAATATTTAATGCTACTGAGTTCCCTTATAGTTATTACGAATGGATAGTAACGAAAATCGATATTTTCTTTGTAATACTATTGGTTATTAGTTTATTAGCAATATGGATCTGGGTAATGAGGTTAATGATAATTCGTAAACCTTCTAGCCCCATAGTTTATTCTGGATTTATTTTTTATGTTATTTTTTTGATATTATTATTAAAAAATCAAAGTTTTTTTATTATATTATCAATGGTAGGGATGGCTATATGGTTTATAGTCTATTTATTTACATTTATTAAAAAAAGGTGGATCAAAAGATATTTTGTATATATTTTTGGACTATGTGTTATAGCCCTTACGAGTGGACTATTTATGCATGTTCATCATCAGAGTTTCTCTAATTATTTATTATTAAATGCTGTTAAAATTAGTTCAGAAAGAGATCTAATATTAGAAAATCATTTACAAGATTTGAAAAATCAAATTAATAATGATGAAATTATTCTTAAATACACAGAGCCTTTAGATACTAATATGAATTGGCTCACATATCTGAAAGATCATTATTTATCTTCATTTCA
>JASEGF010000252.1 GCA_030017935.1 Bacteroidales bacterium
TGTAGATGCAGGCATCTCTACAGATCATGAATGCACAAATATCGATGAAGCTCGTGAAAAAATAAAACTTGGCATGAAAATACTCATACGCGAGGGTTCAGCTGCTAAAGATTTCGATGCTCTCTGGCCGCTACTTTTAGAAAATCCAGATAAATTGATGTTTTGCACTGATGACCTTCATCCCGATCATTTTATTAAAGGACATATTAATAAAATTGTAAAAAAAACTATTGCTAATGGTGTAGATCCTATTACTGCTATTAAAGTTGCTAGTTTGAATGCTGTGATACACTATCATCTCCCAGTAGGACTTTTGCGTATAAATGATCCAGCTGATATGATAGTCATCGATAATTTTGAAAATTTTAATGTCTTAAAAACCATTATTAATGGTAAATTAGTGTATGATGAAGGGAAAGTGAATTTCGAACCACAAGTAAAAAAAATGGTCAATAATTTTATTATTAATAACGTAACGATAGATGATTTAAAAATAAAGGCTACTACTGATCAAATGCAGATTATAAAAGCTTTTGATGGTTCTTTGCTTACGGAAAAATTAATAACTTCTGTTAGTAAAGATATTGATGGATTTGCTATCGCAGATCAAGAGAGAGATATATTAAAAATTGTTGTTTTAAATAGATATACTAAAGGTGTTAAACCGTCAATAGGTTTTATTAATGGATTTAACTTAAAAAATTGTGCTATTGGTTCTTCTGTAGCTCATGATAGTCATAATATTGTGGTTGTGGGAACTGAAGATACATTGATACTTCAAACTATTGAATTAATTCAAAAAAATAAAGGTGGTATTGCATTCGTTAGTAATGATAAATCTTATATTTTACCACTTCCTATTGCTGGCATTATGTCTAATACTGAAGTAAGCAAAGCTGCTAAGAATTATGAAATTTTAAATAATTATGCTGCTGAGCATGGTTGTAAAATGCTTAGCCCATTTATGACTTTAGCTTTTATGTCTTTATTAGTGATTCCTCATTTGAAATTATCAGATTTAGGACTTTTCGATGTAGATACTTTCAGTTTTACCAATTTATTTGTTTGACTTTAAAATTTTATAATGAAATATTTGAGAAAAATAACTATTATCCTACTTTTTTTATTTTTTACTAATTTTTTAACGGGACAAATTAATTATTTTGAAAATAATTCGATATATCTAGCAGATGCCAAATATAATGGCTATATGAAACTTTTTCCTAATATAGAAATACAGAAAGACACTGCTCATAAATGGATAAAAAGAAAATTATTTGAAGAAAATTTTATTTCTATAAATGATTCAATAGCTAAAATTTGTATTAATCCTTTTCTAGACTTATCTATTGGTGTAGACAATGGTCATCAAACACAAATAAATTTTACTAATACTAGAGGTATAACTTTATTAGCTCAGATAGGTAAAAATTTATATCTCTCTAGTGAATTTTATGAAAATCAAGCTTTTTTGCCTGAATATTATAATCTATTAATTGATTCTGTTAAGTTTTTACCTGGAAATAATTGGGTAAAAGAATATAGAGAAAGAGGGATAGATTATGGACTAGCTATGGGACGTATACAATGGCAAGCGGCAGATTGGATGACATTAGAAACGGGCTTTAACAAAATTAATTTAGGTAATGGATATAGAAACTTGATCCTCAGTTTTGATGCTCGCCCATATCCTTATTTACATATAGTATTTAATTATAAGAAAAAGATTTTTTTAGGGAACGTAACTGGCATAGCATATCATAATGATCAGATAATAGATAACATTAACGATAATCTTAAAAATATTTTTTCTGTCAATTATCTTACATTTTATCCTTTAGATATATTATCAATTTCACTGATAGATCAAACAATTTTTCATCCTGCGAATGGATATTTACGCTTCTCTCCTTATACCTTTATTTTTGTTCCAGAATTACGACCTCTTTTATTACGAAATAAACCTTCTTGGTCTTTGCCTGGATGCGCTATAAATATTGAGTTACCAAATAATAAAATTTATTATGAATGCACATTTAATGTTGATGATGTAATATCTAAAAATTTTAAACAAAATTTTGCTTATCAGCTTGGCATTTGTAGCAATATTAATCTATCAGATACTACATCCTTATTAAATATTAGAGTTGAGTACAATTCTGTAGGTGAGCATGCTATGGATAATAAATATTCTACTACCTATCCTACACATTTGTACCAACCTCTAGGCATGTGGCAAGGTGAAAATTTTAATGAATTAATCTTGCAATTAAATTTTTTAAAAAATAATAATTTATTACAAATCTTCACATCTTATCAAAATATTAAACCTAGTGAAATAAACATTGCTAATAAACTTGGTAATATTAATAGCATCTATACGAGTATTACATATACATATTTAATAAATAAAATTGCTGGATTTGGTGCTTTTGTAGAGTTGTCTGATAGAATAGCTCTGAGTAATGATTTTTATGGTAAAAATACTGTTAGCTTTAAGTGTGGTATTAAATATTTATTCACAGATAAATCATTAAATAGATGGCATTTATGATATTGTTAGAT
>JASEGF010000253.1 GCA_030017935.1 Bacteroidales bacterium
CCTCTTGGGGTTTACAAACTCGCAAGCTTTAGCTTGCTCAAACAGTGTAAACCCTATTACCCAACTCGGCTTGCTTGTTTTATTACAAATAATTTACTAATGCGGATTAAACACATCTAAAGATGTGTTTAAAGCAAACTAGTAGTTTCGCTGGAAGACGAATAGCTCGCTGCAAAATATGTATAGTTAGTTTCATTTTTTAGCTCCATGGCGATTTAAATGAAGCGACATTTTTAGTGAAAATTATTTTAATAGTTTAAAACTATTATTGTTTTATTAAAACCTCTGGGCAATATATAAATTATCAAAACGCTGAGTTTTATCGCAAACTAATATGTAATATGATGGTAAAAGAGATTAACCTTATAAACTATATTTATTGAATTATATATTTTTCTAAATCAGTATTTATAATACCAGCTTTAATTAATGATAGTATGCCTTGACCATGAATTATATTTAATAAAGATTCATTTATATTTAAAAGCTGACATGCATCCGATATTAATGTATTTTTTTCTACTTTATATTTCTCACCTTCAGAAATAATACTATTTGTTATTTCATAATAACCAAAATTTTCCATATACCACAAACGTAGTGGTAATATACAGTTAGCTAAAATTTGTTTTTTATTTTCATTTGTTAATAAATTATCCATTTTATTAAACCAAAATTCCGTACCATCTTTGATTAATCTTTTTATAAAGTTATCTTCATTTATTAATTCATTAAATGACCTTACTGCTTTGACTATTCTTATATAAGGATATGCATTAGGCCTTACACCTTTATAGTTCCATATATTCTGGGCTAGAGGAACGATATTATATTTTTTGATAATATTTTTAGTAGAATTCGTCAAATTTGTTTCTATGTTGGCTGCATATAAATAAGTATTTATAATATCTTCTAATTCGTATTTATCATAGAAAATTTTGTATGGTATTTGGCAAGCTAGCATAACCATTGCAGTAGCATTAGCTTGTAAGCCCATTGCCCTAAAGTAACTTACATATAATGTTTGGATTAAATCATTGCTGCCATAATCATTAATTAATTGTTTGCCAATCATTTTTATACGTGTTATCCCTGCTATAAATAGATCATTTTTTGAAATATTCATTAAATTATTTTCAATTTCATTTGTTGAAATATTTTCTATTGGTATCTGTAGCCTAAAAGGTATGTCTAATATAGGATCAGATGAAGGAAAGCAAAAAATATGAAGAATCACATTAGAGTAATGTGGATCATTTAAATGATTATGTCGTTTATAGTCTTGCTCAAAAATATGCATTTCTGTATTACCTATAAGCTTTATACCATTTGTCTCTATAACAGTTCCTATATAATCTGGACCATCATGTAAATTATATTTTCCAGGATTTAAAATTTTTATTATTTTATCATCATTACATTTAAAGTAGCTATGACCGTAATTTCTAGCCCACCATTTATGTAATTTTATTTCTTTCACTTATTTTTTATTTTTGTATAAAATTATATTATTTTTATGAAATTTTTCAAAATTTCTTCATCATATTTTGAATTACATTTTGTTGTATTACTTTTTGGCATAACAGGTGTTTTAGGTAAATTAATTTCTCTTTCGGCTTTATCATTAGTGTTTTACAGAATGATAATAGCTGCTGCTTTTTTATTTTTTTGGTTAAAAATTAAAAAAATTAATCTTAGTTTAACAAAAAGGACTCTGCTGATTTCTATAATTACTGGTATAATTATGGCTTTACATTGGTATTTATTTTTTTATGCTATTAAAATTTCTACAGTCTCATTAGTTTTAGGTCTATTGGGTACAGGTACTTTATTTACTTCTTTATTAGAGCCATTATTACTTAAAAAGAAATTTTCTTTTGTAGATTTAGTTTTTGCTATTCCAATTTTAATTGGTGTTTTGCTAATTTATTGGGGTGAACCAGTGCAATGGAGAGGTCTTGTTATAGCTATTTTATCATATTTATTATTTAGCATTTTTAGTGTCATAAATAAAAAAATTGGTTTTAATAATGATACTTTGGTGATAAGTTTTTGGGAATTTCTAAGCGGTGGGATTTTTATGTTTTTTCTGACATGGATAAATAATGATTTATCATTTCCTAATATTACAGATAGTTTTTATTTATTGATTTTAGCAATTGGCTGCACTGCTTATGCTTTTTCTGCTTTAATAAGATTAATGAAAACTTATAGTGCTTATCTAGTCATCATGCATGTAAATCTAGAACCTGTTTATGCTATTATACTATCTGTAATTATTTTTGGTGAATCAGAAATTTTAAGTTTTTGGTTTTATATAGGTGCTGCTATTATAATATCTTCATTATTTTTTTATCAAATTTGGTACTCTAAACAAGAAAAATTAAGATAAATTTTTAAAAGAATTGTTTATAGAACAGCAAATAATAGTAAATTTTTATAAAAGAATTTAAGTAATCAAGAGTTTAGGTAAATTCATTTTATAAAATGTGGAAGTAGGGTAGAATGGGAGATGAGAGTTTTTTTAAAATTTTTTCAAAATTTTAAAAGGG
>JASEGF010000254.1 GCA_030017935.1 Bacteroidales bacterium
AGCATCTGTACCTGTAACTGTATATGTCGTTGCAGATGTAGGATTCACTGTGATGATACTACCAGTTTGTGTAGTACTCCATTCATAGCTCACACCACCACCAGCTGTCAGAACTACTGGTGCTCCTGGGCAAACAATAGATTCATCAGCATTAGCTGTAATTGTAGGTAAAGGTAAAATTGTTAAATTAAGTTGTGCAGCTGTATCGCAACCCATTGTTGCTGGGATAGTATCATAATATGTACCAGCAGTATTATATACATTGCCATACCATGTATAGCTTTCTCCAGAGCATATAGATACATCTTCTACTTTATTAATATATGAATTTACCGTAATTTCTATTTCAGCAGTATTCATACAACCTAATGTCGTCGTACCAGTTACAGAATATGTAGTTGTAATAGTAGGCGAAACAACTATACTAGCACCAGTATAGGTATTAGTACCATCTGACCAAGTATAGTCTTCTGCTCCACTAGCTGTTAGGTTAGTGCTACTACCCACACATATTTGAGTTTCATCAGCATTTATTGAAACTGTTATAGGATTTACGGTTATAGCTATGGAGTCTTTATCAGTACAACCAAAATTATTAGATACAGTAGCTATATAAGTAGTATTATTAATAGGTGTAGCCACTGGATTTGCTATTGTAGATGTGAAACCTGCCGGATTAGATGTCCAAGCAATTACTTCTGGAGTATATCCAGTAATTGTTACATTATCTATTGCCCAATAATAGCCATAAGAAGCCTGATATTTAAATCTAATTTTTACATTACTCAATCCAGCATAAGCACTCAAATTAATTGTTTCGTGAACAAAAGAAGATGAACTACCAACAGTGGCTGTATAAGTTTTAAGATTTACCCACTGAGTACCATCATATAAATCTACTACAGCTGAACCACCACTATAATGACGATAAAAATGATATAAATCTAAGACTAATGAATCTAAGCCTACAGTACTAAACTCGGGAGATATTAGTTCTGTATTAGTAGTACCACCAGAACCTTGATCATCACTATTACTCATGATAAACTGTGTATTGTCATTACTATGAAAAACAACTGGTGAGTAAGAGCCATAACTATAACCATCTGGTCTGAGTGTCCATGCAGCATCTGCAGGAGTACCACCAGTAGAATTATTAATAGCTGTAAATGAATGCGTTGTACCATTGAAATTTTCTGATACAATAATTGTGGGTATATAACCAACTCCTGTTGCATTTAATTGTACTGTTTGGCCACAAGTGATAGATATAGGATTAGCAGATACACTAATAGATGGACTAGGATATACAGTTACATTTATAGTATCTGAATTTACACAACCACCTATAGGATCATTAGCATTAACAATATATTGAGTATTAGTAGATGGACTATCAGTGAAGCTAGCTCCTGAGTATATTTGTGAATCATAAGTCCAAGTATATTCATAATCAGTATTACTACTAGTAACGTTTAGTGTTATTTCTTCACCATCACAGATAGTATCATTTGGAGATACACTAGCAGTGATTGCTGGGGGTTCTGTTATATCAACTACTACTGCTTCGCGTGCACTTACACATGGTACTTGTCCTAAAGTGAATTGAGGTCTTGTAGTAGCGGTAGTTGCTCCAGTAGTCAAAGCACATAATGCACTTGCTGGTTGGCCATCTTTTTGTATGTAGCTAGTAGAATTAAATGAAGTATTATCATATTTCACATGTGCACTATTAGTTGATGAGCCACTGTTATTATTACTCCAGCAGAATTCTATAACTATATTAGATGTACCATCCCACATAAATGGTGTTACAAAATTAATAGCATTTTCACCAACTACTGGTAAATAAGCTGCATTAGTATAAACTGTTTGTAATCCAGTTAATAAAGTAGTTGTTAATTCAGTAGATGCTGTAGAGCCTATACTTAAATTAAAATCATTGAATGTAACTGTACCTACCGAGGTTACTTCAAAAGATAAACTGTTAATGTTACCAGCAGTAAAGCCAGCAGCAGTAAGTTCAGAAGCCCTAATTAAATATTGAGATTTTTTACCACCCCATAAATGATAGAATGGACTCTGAGCACCAGTACTTGTCAATTGACCATCACCAATAGTAATTGGTGGATTTCCACTTACCGAAGCTTCTACATAATAAGATGTAGTAGATGTTAATACTGGGGTAATAAAAATTTCGCCAGTAGCTAGAGGTTGTCCACCAATAGCCACATCATACCAATTAATTGTAGAACCAACACTAGCGGTAGCCGATAACTCTACTGTGCCAGGTCCACAATGAGATCCTGGTGTAGTAGATAAAATTTGTGGATTATTTACTTTAATAAATATTGTGTCTGTCAGACAAGTATTGCCTGAAGCTGTAGCCGTCCATTTATAATATGTGCTGGCAGTAATATCAGGTGTAGTATAGCTAAGCCCATTAGCACCTGTAATATCTGTAAAAGTAACTCCATCATCAGATGATGCCCATTGGAAAGTAGCATCTCCATAGCCATCAGATGGTGATATGCTAAGTGTGGAAC
>JASEGF010000255.1 GCA_030017935.1 Bacteroidales bacterium
AAGTTAATTTAGGATCAGCTCCTGTAGCTTGCTTGTAATAGTAAATGGCATTATCATAATCTTCTAACATTAGATAGCAACTGCCAAGATCATTATATGCATAAGCATAACTATTTTTTCTAGCAATAGCTTGTTTTAAGTCATCAATAGCATTAGTATATTCCCCTTTATCAAAGTATAATGAAGCTCTATAATAGTATGCTTCGGGTAAATCTTTATTGATATTTATAGCAACATTATAATCTTGCAAAGCACCATCTAGATCTCCTTTATCTTGTTTGACTTTTCCCCTCGTGTAGTAATATAAAGCATTAGCTTCATATTTAAGGGCTTGATCTAAATCTGTTATTGCTTCATCGAAAAGTCCTAGTTCAGATTTAGCGACGCCTCTATTATAATATGCTTTAGCTAGGTCTGGTTTTAGCTGAATAGCATCAGTGAATTTTGAGATAGCATTTTGTACGTCACCGTTTTGCAAAAGTTTAACACCTTCATTGTAACGTTGCTCAGCAATTTGCGAGTCGCCGGTTCTGATTTTAATAGTATCTTGGGCATTTACTACTCCCATTAATAATATAAGAATTAAGCTTAATACAAATTTTTGTTTCATATAATATCAAATTTTATTTATTACACAATTGTTTTAAATACATATTAGATTGTTTGATACCGAGCTCACTGGCTTTTGTCCAATCTAAGCATGCACCATCAATATCTAGCAGCATTTCTTTAGTATTAGCTCTATTCAAATATGCGATAGCATAGTTATTATCTAGCTCGATAGCTTTATTAAAATCTTCTAAGGCGCTCTGATAATCCTCGATTTTATATTTAGCGATTCCTCGATTGTTATATGCAAAATGATAATCAGGGTCTTTTTGCAATACAAAAGTGAAATCATCAGCAGCTTCTTTATAATTTCCTTTTTCTAATTTAGCTACACCTCTATTATTTATTGCTATTACATAATTAGGATCTATATCTATTGCTTTAGTAAATTCAGTAATTGCTTCATCATATTTTTTCATATTTTTATAAGTTATCCCTAAATTATTATATGCAATTGCAAATTTAGGATTTGCTTTGATGGCTTCTTTATAGTAGTAGATAGCATTTTCATAATCTTCTAACATCAGATAACAACTGCCAAGGTCATTATAAGCATATGCGAAATTATCTTTTTTAGAGATTGCAAGTTTTAAATCATCTATAGCACTTGCATAATCACCTTTATCAAAGTGTAGTGATGCTCTATAATAGTATGCTTCAGCTAAATTCGGATCTGTATTTATAGCTGCATTATAATCTAACAGCGCACCATCTAAATCTCCTTTTTCATGTTTAATCATACCTCGCCCATAATAATACGTTCCATTAATTTCTAAACTTAAAGCTTTATTTATATCCAATAAAGCATCATCATATAGTCCCATTTTTAATTTTGTCATAGCTCTATGGTAATATGCATTGGCAAAATTAGATTTTACATTAATAGCATCATTAAATTTAGTTAAAGCACCTTGTAAATCGCCGGACTCTAGAAGCAAAACGCCTTGATTACACAACTGTTCTGCTATTTGAGATTCACCTACTTTTACAACTTGGGCATTAACTATGCTTACTAAAAAAGCTAATATTAAACTTAAAATTAATTTGTGTTTCATAAATATTTATTTTTTAAAATTTTAATAAATTTATTGTTGAAGTATCCAAAGATCTGAATTATTAGTTTCTTTTTTCAATCTTTCTAATTCTTTTTCAGCCTCTTCTTTTGTAGGAAAACTTTTATATGCTATTCTATATCCTTTGCCATCTGGCATTGATAAAATGACAGCATCTTGATATCCTTTTTTTATAAGTTCGTTTTTAATCTTTTCAGCGTTAGTATAGGTTGTCACACTAGCACCAATTATATGAAAATATTTTTGTGGAACTGTATTGGAGGAGACATTTTCTTTTATTGTTGGTTGTTCAGATTGTATAGTTTCGACAGGTTTTATTTCAGCTTTTATTGTTTTAGTTTCAGTAATAACAGTAGGCGTAGTATTTTGTGATACATAGGAGCCATCAGCTGATAAAATTTTAAATTCAACACGACGATTTTGTTGTCTTCCCTCTTCAGTATCATTAGATGCTATGGGTTTAGAAAATGAATAACCTTTATAAACTAGCTTAGATAAAGGGATGCCTTGTTCTACTAAATAATCTACAACTGCTTTAGCACGTCTTTCAGAAAGGCTTTGATTATACTCGTAACTTCCAACATTATCAGTATGTCCAGATATTTCAATAGTTACACTTGGATTTTGTTGTAAGAATTCAATAACATTTTTTAATTCCGTTTTAGATTCTGGTCTTAGAGTAGCTTTATTAAAATCAAAGAAGATATTATTAAGTACTACTTCTGCACCGACAGCGATTTTTTTAAGAATAATATCTTTATTTACTTCTTTGAAAGGAGCATTTTCTGGAATATTAAAATTTTCAGAATGGAAAAGATAACCTGTTTTTTTAACGGCAACACCATAATTTTTG
>JASEGF010000256.1 GCA_030017935.1 Bacteroidales bacterium
GCTATCACTAATGGTGAAGGGAATCGATATAATCAAGATAATTTTGGCGATTTACAATTCGCATCTGGACTGGATATAAAACCTTTAGATGATTTTATAATTCGCTTTTATTATGATTATTCTAAATCAAAAGATTCACTAAAATCTGCTGAGAGACAATTATTCTCTATATTTGCTGGTTATGAAATATCTAATACTGTAAAAATAGGAGGTGAATACAATTATAGGAAAAATAATCTTTATATTAATAATAACGATTTATATGGTTTTTCTTTTTATAGCGTATATAAATTCTATAAAAACTTAAGTTTTTTTGCACGATTTGATAAATTATACGTAAATAAAATATATTTAGAAAATGAGAGTTGGTATGCACATTACCCAGGAAATGGATATTTTGCGGGTATAAACTATATGCCTACTAATGGGATTAATTTTTCTATAAATTATCAACTTTGGCAGCCAAATGATAAAAATATTTCACTACAACATCATATATTTTTTAATTTTCAATTTAAAATTTAAGAAATTACAAAAATATTAAATTATTAATCTTCTGGTAAATTAGTAAAGAACTTATCAATATTACGTCTTTCTTTTTTGGTAGGTCTACCCTTCCATTTAGGCTTATAAGAAAGAGTATTTTCACGCAACATATCTAATTTAGCATACTCATCTTCAGGAGTAATATCTAAAATAAAATCATTTACTAATCTAGCACTAACCCTTTGAGTAGGAATAGCAATAATACGAATAGTTTTGGTATAAAAATGATATTTAATTTCAATGATATCAGAATTATTAATTTCTTTAGAAGGTTTAGCGATCAAGCCATTGACCTTAACTCTAGATTTTTTACATTCATCAGTAGCTATAGATCTAGTTTTAAATAACCTAACACTCCATAGAAATTTATCCAATCGCATATTATTATTTTTCTCTAAAATAAATAATTACTGGAGAACCAGCAAAACCGAAATGTTCTCTTATTTTATTTTCAGTAAATCGTTTGTAAGGTTCTTTAACATATTGAGGTAAATTGCAAAAAAATACAAAAGAAGGATATGGAGTAGGTAACTGAGTGCAATATTTAATTTTTACTTTTTTACCTTTATTCAAAGGAGGTGGATTTTTTTCAAATTCGTTAAGCATAATTTTGTTTAAAGTAGAAGTAGGAATTCTTTTTTTACGATCATCATAAACCTTTTGAATTACTTCTAAAACTTGAATTAATCTTTGCTTTTTAATAGCACTAGTAAAAATGATAGGTATATGATCTTGAGGAGCTAATTTATTCATCATAGATTCACGAAAAATTTTATCAGTTTTATTATCTTTTTCTATGAGATCCCACTTATTAACAACAAGAACGACACTTTTTTTATTACTATTAATCAAATTTAAAATATTTAAATCTTGAGCACCTATACCCTCAGTGGCATCAATAACTAACAAACATACATCTGAATTTTCAATAGTTCTAATACTACGAGTAATAGAATAAAACTCGACATTGTCATTGATACGATTTTTTTTTCTAATACCAGCAGTATCAACTAAATAAAAATTAAAATTAAATTTATTAAAAAGATGGTAAATAGAATCTCTAGTAGTACCAGCAATAGGAGTAACAATAGAACGTTCTTCACCAATTAAAGTATTTAAAATAGTTGATTTACCTACATTAGGCTTTCCCACAATAGCAATTCTTGGATATTCCAAATCTTCCTTATCATCTATGGGAAGCTTTTCAACAATAGCATCTAATAGTTCACCAGTACCAAAGCCATTTTTAGCAGAAATAGGGAAAATAGTACCAACACCTAATTGATAAAATTCTGTATGATCATTGTAAATAATATTATTATCAGTTTTATTAGCTACTAAAAAAACAGGTTTATTATGAGAACGTAACATATCAGCAATATCTATATCTAAAGGAGTAATACCATCTTGTATATCAACCATAAACAATATCAAATCTGCCTCATCTAAAGCTAAATCGACTTGTTTTTTAATTTCTTGCTGAAAAATGTCATCAGATTTGATAACAATACCACCCGTATCAATAATAGAAAATTCTTTTCCATTCCAAAAACTTTTACCATAAATTCTATCACGAGTTACACCACTAGTAGGATCCTCAATAGAAACTCTCTCACCTACTAATCTATTAAATAAAGTACTCTTTCCAACATTAGGACGTCCTACAATCGCTAAAATACCTTTCATTATCCAATAATAAATTTTAACAAAAAACAAAGATAATGCAAAGATACAAAAAAATAAAGAAATTGAAAGGAGGGGAGGAAAAATATTAATTATGTTCAGAAATTTATTTGCTAATATTTTAAAAATATATTATCTTTGTAACAAAATTTTTTAAATATGAAAAACATAGTATCAAACCTCAAAGAGCACTTATCACAAGGTAAACAACTAAATTTAGAATTCCTCAATAACCTCTACAATAAGATGAAACTCCAAGGTAACGATGTTGTAGATTATCAACATCTGA
>JASEGF010000257.1 GCA_030017935.1 Bacteroidales bacterium
TCTCGCTTCTGCAGTCTGGGCAAATTGCTGCGGTAGATTGAATTTTTACTTTTTGGTAGTCTACTGCAGTAGCATTGCTATTGACGAGAAACTGATATAACTGATCTAGAAAATCTCGCTTATGATCCTTGGGCAAAGCCAAGTATTTATCGATGTTTTCTATTAATTCTTTCATAATTATAAAATTTTAACAAAATTAATAAATTTTATTGAAATAATAAAATATTTAAAGTATAACATAAAAATGTTACTTCAAGCCCCTCTTAAACGAAACTTTTTTTCAAATTTATTTTGTAAATTTGAAAAAAAATTATGACTTCAAATATTTCTTCAACAAAATCTTTGCCTAAAATCTTTGTATTAGACACTTCTGTGATTTTATATAATCATGAAGCTTTATATAGTTTCGATGATAATTTTGTTGCTATTCCTATTACTGTATTAGAGGAAATAGATAATTTTAAAAAAGGTAATGAATTAATCAATTTTGAAGCTCGTGAGTTCATCAGAATTTTAGATCAGATTTCCTATAATAATCCTATTAATGAATGGATAAAATTTAAAGATAATGGAGCTTCTATAAAAGTAATTTTAGATGAGGATTCAGAGCCTGATGCCAATAAGGTTTTTGGTGGTTATAAGCCTGATCATAGAATTTTGAATGTTGCTATTAAGCTCTCTAAAGCATATCCTCAGCAAAAAGTTATTTTAGTTTCTAAAGATATTAATCTTAGATTAAAAGCTAGAGCTCTAAATATCATGGCTGAGGACTATGAAACGGGTAAAATTAAGGATCTTGAAAAATTATATACTGGTAAAACAACTTTAGAAATTGAAGATAAATCTGTAATTGATTTAATATATCAGCAAGGTTATATCGAGCCAGCTTTATTAGGTATTAGTGATCCACTTCCTAATCATTATTTTATTATCAAGTATAATAGTAGTTCAGTTTTAGGTTATTATAATCCTTTAACTCAAGTAATAGAAAAGATTGTGAAGAAACCTGCTGCACATATTTATCCTCGTAATGCAGAGCAAGTGTTTTCTATCCATGCCATTACAATGCCTAATATTAAGTTAGTAACTTTGCAGGGAGTTGCAGGCACAGGTAAAACTTTATTAGCTCTCGCTGGTGCTCTTGAGACTAAAGATGATTTTAAGCAAATATATTTATCTAGGCCCATAGTACCTCTTAGTAATAAAGATATTGGTTTTTTACCGGGTGATATTAAAAGTAAGATAAATCCATACATGGAACCTTTATATGATAATTTACGTTTTATCAAATCTCAAAGTGATAATCATGCTTTTCAAGCAGATATCGATAAAATGTTAGAAGAGGATAATCTTATTATAGCTCCTTTGGCTTATGTTCGAGGGCGTAGTATATCACAAGTTTGTTTCATCGTTGATGAAGCTCAAAATCTTACTCCTCATGAGGTTAAAACTATTATCACGCGTGCTGGTGAAGGCACTAAGATTATTTTTACGGGTGACATTCGTCAGATTGATACACCTTATTTAGATGCCCGTAGTAATGGGCTTTCTTTTCTAATTGATAGATTAAAAGGGCAAAATCTTTATGCTCATGTAACTTTAGAAAAAGGTGAAAGAAGTGAATTAGCAAATATAGCAAATGAATTATTATGAAAATTAAAATTATTGACATTGGAACTAAAAGTTTCGAGGATGCTTATCAATATCAATTAGAAAAAGTTGATGAATTAGTAGACAAAAGAAATGATCAAGAGTTTGCAGGGTATTTTATTTATGTAGAGCATCCACATGTATATACTCTCGGCAAGCATGGTAAAACAGATAATTTACTTATTTCAGAGCAACTTTTATCTAAAATTAATGCTAGTTTTGTGAGAACTGATCGTGGTGGAGATATCACTTATCATGGACCAGGTCAGATAGTTGGCTATCCTATTTTAGATTTAATGAAGTTGCAAATGGGGCCTAAAAATTATGTTTTTAATTTAGAAGAGGTCATTATTAGAGTATTAGCTAAATATTGCATAAATGCTGATAGAATAAATGGTTCTATTGGTGTGTGGCTGGATGTGGATAAACCTCAACCTCGCAAAATCTGTTCTATTGGCATTCGTATTACCAGAAATATTACTATGCATGGTTTCGCTCTCAATGTGAATAATGATTTAAAGTATTTCTCCTATATTAATCCTTGTGGATTTACAAATATTGCTGTTACTTCTATAGCTAATGCACTTGCTCATTCAGTAGATTTAGAGGAAGTTAAAAAAGAAATTTTAATAAATTTTCAAGAAATTTTTGCTATTCAGCTCATATAATTTTTTTGGTTCGATAACTTTTGTATGAGTAAATTATTTTACCACAAAGGACACTAAGTATAAATTAAAGTTGATAAGTTTATTAGTGATTAGTGATAAGTGATGAGATAAGGAGTTTAGTAGGATATTAGTTGTAA
>JASEGF010000258.1 GCA_030017935.1 Bacteroidales bacterium
ACAAAGAGCACCAAGATATTACACAAAGTTCACAAAGTGACATTTTTAAGCTTTTTAATTCTATCATTCTCTGTGTTCTTTGTGCATTCTTTGTGAACTCTGTGGTTAATATTTAACTGTTCAATAATAAAAAAGTTCATTTTTTTAAAATTACTCTTTTTTAATCTTTACACATATAAAACGTTATAGAACCATTATCATATTAAAAAATAGATTAAAGCAATAAGAAATTTATTAGAAAATAAATTAAGACAATAATTCTTCGGTAACTAAATCATCAATGAAATCATTAAAATTATTTAAAATTTCATTTTCGTTAAACATATTGATAACTGGTATATCTAGAGATTTAGAAAATTCAACTAGCTCTGGATTAACGTTTTCATTTAAAATCATTGCTGCATCACTATGCATCAATGCATCTTTCATCAGATTAATATAATTACTTTTTTTAGAAATATTTGGGAATAAATCAGCAGATAAATCATCAAATAATAATTTATCTATGAAATTATCAGATAAAGATTCACTAAATTCATCATTATGAATGGCAAGGACAATTTTTGCATCACTAAACAATGGATGTTTAGAATAAACATATTTAACCATCGGAGCAAGTAGAGCACTCATCCAACCATGCAAAACAATTACATGAGGAGACCAACCTAATTTTTTAATACTTTCTGCTACACTTCTTGTAAAAAAAATAGCTCTGTCAGTATTATCATTAAAAAATAAATTATTATCGTCTCTTAAAGTAAATTTTCTTTGAAAAAAGTCGGTATTTTCTATAAAATAAACTTGAATACTAGTATTGGGCATACGAGCAACCTTAATAATTAAAATATGATCATTATTTTCTATGATAATATTAATACCTGATAACCGTATTACCTCGTGTAAATTATATCTTCTTTCATTAATACAACCATATCTAGGCATAAAAACTCTAACATCTTTTCCATTTTTTTCTGCATTTTCTGGTAATAATCTACTGATTTTGGATAATTCATTTTCTTTTACAAAAGGATAAATTTCTTGACTTACAAATAACACTCTCGCTTTTTCCATTATTTTATAATTTTTTATTATTCTAATTTTACTAATAAAGTAATTTCACTACAAAGATACAAAATTTTTTTGAATTGAGAATTTAAAAATATTATATAACTATTTAAAAATCAATTTTATTATTTAATAAAAATATTATAAATTTGTTTTAATATATATTGCAAATAATAATTTTCTGTTATTTTTGCAATTAAGAAATTAAAAATTATGAAAACATTTGTTTTTAGTGTTAAAAGTCCTAAAGTAGAAGATTTCGAAATAATAATAGAAATATTAGCTAATCAGACATTTGAAGATTTTTTTAATTCCCTCAAACAAGCAATAGGCTTTAATGATAATGAATTATCTTCCTTCTATCTATGTAATAGCGTTTGGAAACCCCTGAAAGAAATAGTATTAATAGATATGGGACAAGAAAACAACGAAGAAGACAAAGCATTAATAATGTCTAAAACTAAAATTAATATTATAGAAGATCCACATCAAAAATTACTTTTTGTTTATGATTACTTAAAAAATCATGAATTTAATATTGAATTAATAAAAATCAAAGATAGTGATCCTACTATCAAATACCCTCATATTGTTAAAAAAATTGGGAAATATATGGAAACAATTACTCCCCCTATACAATCATCTATTTTAATAAACGAACCAATAACAGAAGAAACAACTGATGAAGACGATGATGAAAATGAAGAAATGATTGAAGTCATAGATGAACCAACGGATGAGGTAGATGTTAATGAAGATATAACATCAAAAGAAGATGAAATTGAAGAACATTTTTATGAAGACATAGCAGATATGGATTTCGATGAAAATGAAGAAGAAAGACCTATAGATGATGATGATATATTGATATAAAATCCTATAAAAATGAATTTATTAGAAATATTTGATAAAGAAGCAAAAAACAAAAATATCTTAATCATTGGCGATATCATGCTAGATAGATATGTCTGGGGTGATGTAGTACGTATATCACCTGAGGCACCAGTACCAGTAGTTAATGTAACAAAAATAGAAAGCCGTTTAGGAGGCTCTGCAAATGTAGCATTAAACATTCAATCATTAGGTGCTAATCCATTATTGATAGGAGTTATAGGAAATGATGCTAGTGGCAATGAATTTATTAAACTAATGAAATCTCAAAAAATGAATATCGAAGGTCTTATAACAACATCAGATCGACAAACTATTACAAAAACTCGTATTATGGGTAATAGCATACAAATGTTACGAGTAGATGAAGAAAATAATAAAAATTTGCCAGATGCACTGAGACAACAAGTACTTTTGCGAATCACAAATTTATTAGAAAAATATAAAATAGATGCAATAGTATTGCAAGATTATGACAAAGGGGTAATAGATGCTCT
>JASEGF010000259.1 GCA_030017935.1 Bacteroidales bacterium
GAAAACCAAATAATTCTTTTTGAATAGCAAAAATAAATTGAGTAAAAGGACGGTAACGACCACCAGCTACATATTGTGCACCTTCTCCTAAGGTACCTTCGAAAGCATCATGAGTGAAAATATCCTTAATACCATTAATGCCTTGCTGAGTAAATTTATTATTTGTAATAATCAATCCATCATCTAGTGCATAATCAAATGTGATGGTTGGCAGATATAAAATGGTTGCAATTAAAAATAAAAAAATAGTTAATTTTTTATTATCAATATTGCTGATTAATTCAAATAATGAATATTTATTTTTCACCATAATATTTTACAATAAAATTTTAATGCGAATTTAATAGTATTTTTTTATTAAAAAATATTTTGTAATTTTGCAATAACTAATCCAAAAGAAATTGCTCTGATGGAGAAGAAATTGGGTGCCATACTTATAGTAGTTCAAGATCGTTCTGCAGTATTAAAACTTCAGGAGATTTTGGCACAGTATGCTTCGATTATTAAATCACGTCAAGGTATTAATATGCAGGAGGATGGTTATAATGTTATAACCTTAGTGGTGCAAGGAGATAATGATACATTAAACGCACTTACGGGCAAACTCGGACGGATTAGTGGTTTACAAGCCAAAATTATTTCATTAAACATTAAAAAGGAGGAAATATGAAATTTAATCCAGAGAAATATTCATTGCCCGACAATCCAATGGAAGTATTTATAGATCCAGATGAGATATGGGAATATTTAAAAACAGCAAAGGCAGATAAATATGCAGTAAGAGATATTATACAAAAATCTCTTGATAAACAAAGACTAAACCTCAGAGAGACAGCAATTTTATTAAATGCTGAAGATCCAGAACTAATACAAGAAATTAAAGAAGGTGCAAGAGAATTAAAAAAACGTATCTATGGTAATAGAATAGTACTTTTTGCCCCACTATACATTGGTAATAAATGTATAAATAATTGTCTATATTGCGGATTTAGAACATCTAATAAAGAATCAATACGGCATACTCTCTCTGACCAAGAAATCATTGATCAAGTAGAAGCTCTGGAAGATAATGGACAAAAAAGATTAATTCTTGTGTATGGTGAGCACCCACTGTACTCTCCTGAATATATTGCACATACAGTTAAATTGGTCTATGGTATTAAAAAAGATAATGGAGAAATTCGCAGAGTAAACATAAATGCAGCACCATTAGATATCGAAGGCTTCAGAACTGTTAAACAAGCTGGCATAGGAACATATCAAATATTTCAAGAAACATATAACCCAGAAGCATATAGCTGGTACCACAAAGGTGGTAAGAAGATGGATTATGCATGGAGATTAACTGCTCTCGATAGAGCTCAGGAAGCTGGCATTGATGATGTGGGATTAGGCGCATTGATTGGTTTATATGATTGGAAATTTGAAGTAATGGGATTAGTTAGACATACCAACCATCTAGAAGCTGTTTATAATGTGGGACCACATACATTATCATTTCCTAGAATTAAAAATGCTTCTGGTCTATCGATCACAGATAAATATTTTGTAAATGATAGTGATTTTACACGTTTGGTAGCCATACTTAGATTAGCAGTACCATATACTGGTATGATATTAACTGCTAGAGAAAATCCTAAAGTACGTGATGAAGTTATAAAATATGGTATTAGTCAAATAGATGGTGGTACAAAACTAGAGATAGGAGCATATGCTAAACAATCATTGAATGAAAAACAAGATTTAAATGCAGAACAATTTGAAATCGAAGATTCTAGATCATTAGAGGAAATTATTGATGAATTGACAGATATGGGATTTATACCATCATTTTGTACATCTTGCTATAGAAAAGGCAGAACAGGTGAACATTTTATGGAGTTTTCTGTTCCAGGTTTCATAAAGAAATTTTGCACACCAAATGCAATACTGACATATGCAGAATATTTATGTGATTATGCTTCTCCAGAATTACAAAAAAAAGGCTGGGCAAAAATCGAGGAAGAATTGAAAACACTGGAGATGGATGGCTATAATACACAAAATTTAATTTCAAGAATAGAACGAGTAAAACAAGGAGAAAGAGACTTACATTTATAATAGATTATTGCTATTTCTTTAATACTCTCAAGATAATTCAAGTATATTTTATCTATACAAGTAGCTATAAATAGTAAATATTATTATTTTGCATAATTACAATCTTAAATTTTATTTTGTTTTTATAAAAAAAGAGGTGAATAATTTTTGAGGGAATATGGATTATTTAAATGTTATAGATTAAATATGTTTTAGACATCAAAGCACTGTACCGCTCCCATGCCCGCCTATCCGACGCTGCCAAATTCAATATCCTTCCTGTATCTTCTATAATCTTCTCTGCTAAATACTTCCCTCTCACTACAAACCACATTA
>JASEGF010000025.1:0-12163 GCA_030017935.1 Bacteroidales bacterium
ATTATCTATTATCAATAAACTCTTCTCCTATAAAACAAAAAGTTAAATGGACCCAATTGATAATGAGACCAGAAATTTCTATATCAGATCTAGCAAAAAATTTTGAAGAAATTAATAATCTTATAAAAGATAAACCATCTCATTTCATCGAAACGATTGAAATAGAGATTAAATATGCTGAATATATAAAAAAGGAAAATGAACTTGCAGAAAAGTTGATAAAATTTGATCAAATGAGACTTCCACAAGATTTAGACTATCAAAACATTAAAAATATTTCAATAGAAGCCCGACAGAAATTAAATAAAATAAAACCTGCAAATATCGGTATAGCAAGTCGTATTACTGGCATTTCTCCAGCAGATATTGCAGTATTAATAAATTTTTTCTATAAAAAAACAAACTAGCTCTATTAATGTTGTCATTATAAAAAATTTAGGTCAATATTACTATGATTTATTGACTATTTAATGAATGCAAATTGAAAAAATAAAAAATTTTTAATATTTACTATTGTAATTATTAAAAAATATATTAATTTTACTACAAAATTATACAAAAATGAAAAAATTTTTAATCATTTTAATTTTATCGTGTTTAGCAAAAACAATTTTTTCGCAAACACAAACAATTAATTTTTCCATTAGTGAAAAAAATATTTGGCAATTAATTAATAATGAGACAAGTAGTTTCAGAGTAAAAGTTTCATTACCCTACATAGAGCTTCAAAGCATAAATACTCCAAATGGGAATTTTACACAAATTAATAATGATGCATTAGCTATCATTTTTGATACAGGTAGAGCTCAGTTACCTACTATTAATCATTTAATAGAGATGCCAAGCGAAAACCTAAGCATTAACATTATTTCCGAAAAGAAACAAATCATTAAACTGAGTGATTATGGATTCTCTTTTCCCATTATTCCTGCACAAACCAGTATTAGTAAAAGTACAGATCCTAAAACTGTGCCATTTTATTACGATAATAATTACTATAATACAGACTCATTATACAAAAAACCTATTGCTGAGGTTGAATATCAAGGTAAACAAAGAGGTGTAGGTATAGGGCTTTTGAAAATTAATCCATTTGCATACAATCCAGTAAAAAATTATTTAGAAGTAACCTATGAAGTAGAGATAGAAGTAGTTTTCAATACAAAAAATATAAATAATTATAACGAGTTAAAAAATAAATTAAATACACCTTTTTTCAAATTTTCTAAATTACTAAATTATCAAGATAATTATAATAAAGATGTAATCACGAGCTATCCTATTACATATGTAATAATAGCTCCGCAATCATATGCTAGCACTTTGCAACCATTTATTCGTTGGAAAACTGAGAAAGGCTACAATGTAGTTGTAGGGTATACAGACATGATAGGTAGTAGCACAACGAATATTAAAAATTATTTACAAAATTTATATAACAATACCACTCCACCTCCTACTTTTTTATTATTAGTTGGAGATGTAAATGAAGTACCAGCTTATAATGGTACTACTCAAAATTCACACGTTACAGATTTATATTATGCATGCTATGATGGCTCTAGTGATTATTTACCAGATTTATATTACGCTCGTTTCAGTGCACAAAACACTACTCAGCTACAAAATATTATAAATAAGACAATGACTTATGAAAAATATCAAATGCCCATAAAATCATATCTAGATACTGTAGTAATGGTCGCAGGAGTAGATGCTAACTATTCTTCTACATATGCTAATGGACAAATTAATTATGGCACACAGAATTATTTTAATAGTAGTAATGGGATATATAGTCATACTTATTTATATCCTGCTAGCGACAATAGTGGAGCCTCTGCAGATATGATTTCCAAAATCAGCAATGGCACTGGTTATGCTAACTATACTGCTCATTGTAGCTCAGATGGCTGGGCAGATCCATCTTTTTCGATCTCACATATATCATCATTACAAAACACATATAAATATGGATTAATGGTAGGCAATTGCTGCCAATCAAGTAAATTCGAAGTAAGTGAATGCTTTGGCGAAGCTATTACGCGAGTGGCCAATAAAGGAGCTGTAGCTTATATAGGAGCTTCAGATTATTCTTATTGGGATGAAGATTATTATTGGAGTGTGGGATATAGAAGCAGTATATCTGCAAATCCAACATATAACAGTTCTAATCTAGGAGCATATGATAGGGTTTTTCACACTCATGGAGAACCATATTCTGAATGGTTTATTACTAATGCAGAAATGGTACATGGTGGTAACTTAGCTGTTCAAGGGTCTAATTCTAGTATGAAAAAATATTATTGGGAAATTTATCATCTCTTTGGTGACCCATCTACTATGAATTATTTCTCTGTGCCTGATCCACTTAATATTTCTTATGATGAACCATTAATGATCGGAGATAATTCTTTAACAGTTAATACTGAACCCTATACATTGGTTGCATTATCAGTAAATGGCACATTATTAGATTCTAAATATAGTGATGCAGGTAATTCTGTAAATCTCACATTTTCAGACCTTACTAGCGATGATAGTTTATTAATAGTAGCTACCAAACAAAATAAAATCCCATATATTCAAAAAATAGAAGTAAATCAACAACTGCTCACACTGGATGCCAAACTCTTAAATGTAATAGAACCAAGCAGCTCATACAATTGCTTTGATATTAATATTTCACCTAAAATAATTATTCAAAACCTCAGTACTCAAAATTTAACTTCATTAACAATATGTTATTCTTATGCAAATCAACAAACACAATGTATAAATTGGAATGGCAATTTAGCTAGTTTAAGTAAAGATACTGTCATTTTACCAGATTTTCAACTATTAAATGGAGATAATAACTTTATAGTATATTGTAAAAATCCTAATAATGGCACTGATCTTAACATTCATAACGACACAATAATAAAAAATATACATGCTGAGTATTTACCAATTTCAGTAGATTTTTTGGCTGACCCATTATCTACTTGTTCTGCTCCATACACTATAAATTTTACTAATTTATCCCAAAATGTACAGAATTTCTCTTGGGATTTTGGCGATGGTAATCTCAGTAATGAAGATACACCATCTCATACATATAATTCAGATGGATTTTACACTGTTACATTAACAGCAGATGCTGGATTATGTGGTAATTTCACAAAAATTAAAGACAATTATATTCAGATTGGCAATATACCTCCAATAGTGCATGATACTACTGTGTGTGAAGGAGAAACTGCTACACTGCAAGCCATTGCAAATGGTACTATCAATTGGTATAATAATGAAAATGACATAACTCCAATTTTTACTGGCAGCTATTATATTATTCCTAATATTACTCAGCAAACAACTGTATGGGTAGAAAGTAATACAGAAGCAGCTATTCAGCATGTTGGTAGTACAGATTCTAATACTAATGGCGGTTTCTTTAATTCTTTTACTTCACATTATTTGATTTTCAATTGCTATCAACCTGTTACATTACTATCAGTAGAAGTGAATGCTAACTCATCTGGTAATCGCACTATTTCCCTGAAAGATGAAAATAATAATATCTTACAATCAGCTACTGTAAATATACCTGCAGGTATTAGTAGGGTAAATTTAAATTTTGATTTACCTGTACAAAATAATTTGAGATTGGCATGCTCTACTTATCCCAATTTATATAGAAATAATGCTGGTACACAATATCCTTATGAAATAGCTAATGTACTTAGCATAACTGGAAACTCAGCAAATGATTTAAACTATTATTACTTTTTTTATGATTGGGAAATAAAAGGTGACAGTTGCGTTAGTGAACGTGTGCCTGCAACAGTTTTTGTAGATATTTGTAATGACATTGAATTATATTCTGATGATATTAATATGTATCCAAATCCTACATCAGATTTTATCACAATAGAATTATCTAAAATTACTAAATCATCTCTTATAGTCTATTCATTGGATGGACGACAAATAATTAATTTAGACTTTTCATCTGATAAAATGACATTAGATGTATCTACACTCACTAGTGGGACATATTTGCTACAAATCATCAATGAAAAGGGCATTTCTCAAAAATTATTCTCTGTATATCATTAATAGGTTGATTAGTTTAAGAGTTTAAGGGTCTGAAGGTAAAAGGTAAAAGGTGATAGGAGACGAGGAGAAATGGAGACAGGGTGACTGGGAGACTGGGAGATTGGGTGACTGGGAGAAGAGGTGATTAGTGATTAGTTATTAGTTATTAGTTATTAGTGATTAGTTATTAGTTATTAGTGATTAGTGTTTAGTGAGGGGTGATGTGATGAGGAGTTTAGTAAAATATTAGTTTTAAGTTAGTCCACAGATTCACACAAAATAGCACAAATTATAAATTAAATGTTTAAACTACATTAAACTATATTAAACTAGTTTTATCTGACTGGGAAATATTATAACTAAAGCCAGGACAAGTATTACATTTTTTAGGATTATATTTTTTTATCTTATTGGGTAATGGCTTATTTTGAGTCTGACATGCGGCTGTAATAAGTAAAAAAATAAAAAGTAAAAGAGTAAAAAAATATTTTTTATATTTCATCAGATTATTCAATATCATTTAAAGAAAAAATTATTCAAAAAGTTTATTAATTAAATCATCATCAGCAATATTAGGAAGAGTAACAGCTAAATCTTTATGATGTGCTAGAGCTCTATTTAGAGTTGAGAGAGCATTAGGATTACGAGCCCAGCTTCTACGAGAGATACCATTAATCACATCCCAAAAGAGCATACTCTTTAGATTTCTATCTGCCTCATCACTACCATCCAGTACTAAGCCAAATCCTCCATTTATCACTTCTCCCCAACCTACACCACCTCCATTATGCAGAGAAACCCAGGTAGCACCTCTCACAGCATTACCTACATAAGTATGCGTAGCCATATCAGCAGTGAATTTACTACCATCATATATATTAGAAGTTTCACGAAATGGTGAATCTGTACCAGAAACATCATGATGATCTCTACCCAATACTATCGGTGCACTAATATATCCAGATCGGATAGCTTCATTAAAAGCTTTTGATATCTTTACTCTAGCTTCTCCATCAGCATACAATATTCTAGCTTGACTGCCCACAACTAATTTATTAGCTTTTGCATTTCTAATCCAATGGATGCTATCACTTAGCTGTAGCTTTATCTCATCAGGAGCTGTTTTGTAAATTTCTTCTAAAATATCCCCAGCTATTTGATCAGTTTTATCTAAATCTGCTGGATCACCAGAGGTGCAAACCCACCTAAATGGACCAAATCCAAAATCAAAAAATTGAGGTCCCATTATATCTTGTACATAGCTAGGATACTTAAATTCACCATTAGGTAGCAAAATTTCAGCACCAGCACGGCTGGATTCTAATAAAAATGCATTGCCATAATCGAAGAAATACATACCAAGCTGAGCATGTTTATTGATAATAGCCACTTGACGTTTTAAACTTTCATGTACCTTTTGTTTAAAAAGTTCTGGATTTTTGCTCATCAATTCATTAGACTCTTCATAGGTGAGACCTGCAGGATAGTAACCACCTTGATATGGATTGTGTAGAGAAGTTTGATCTGTGCCTATATCTACTTTTATATTTTCATCATATAACCTTTCCCATAAATCAACAATATTACCTAAATAACCAATAGAAACATTTTCTTTATTAGCCATCGCCTCTCTCAGCCTAGGTATTAGCTTATCAAGAGTATCATAATATTCATCTAACCAACCTTGATTTAATCTAGTTTTCAGTGGTTTAGGATTAATTTCTGCTATCACTGCTACACCACCCGCTATTTTAGCAGCTTTAGGCTGAGCACCAGACATACCACCGAGCCCTGACGAGACGAATAGCATACCGTTGAGATTTTGTCTACCAGGTTCTTTTTTTCTACCTGCATTCAAAATTGTAACCATAGTACCATTAACTATTCCCTGAGGGCCGATGTACATATATGAGCCAGCAGTCATCTGTCCATATTGTGTTACTCCGAGAGCATTATATCTATCATAATCATCCATACTGCTATAATTAGGCACCATCAATCCATTAGTTACTACTACACGCGGAGCATCATGTGAGCTAGGAAAAAGCCCCATTGGATGACCACTGTACATTACTAAGGTTTGCTCATCTGTCATCGTAGCTAGATATTTCATAGTTAATAAATACTGAGCCCAATTCTGAAAAATAGACCCATTACCACCATAGATTATTAGCTCATATGGGTGCTGAGCTACACGTGGGTCTAGGTTATTCTGTATCATAAGCATGATAGCAGCAGCTTTTTTAGATTTAGCGGGATATGCATTAATATTTCTAGCATACATAGGATAGGTAGGTCTATATCTATACATATAAATCCTGCCATATTCATTCAATTCATTTAAAAATTCTTTTGCTAAAAATTCATGATGTTTGGCTGGGAAATAACGCAAAGCATTCTTAAGAGCTAATTTTTTTTCATTCTCTGTTAATATTTGCCTACGTTTAGGAGCTCTATTAATAGTTTCATCAAATACTGGCATTTCTGGTATTTCATCGGGTATGCCCTGCAAAATAGCTTTTTCGAAATCATTCATATTAATAAACTTTTTTGCGAATATAATAAAATTTTTAGAAAATTTTACATATTTTTATAAAAATTATTTTTCTAATAAAAAATTTTTTAATTAGTTTTGCATAGCAAAAAATAAATATTTATTCTATAATTCTAATATTTTATTAAAAATGAGGTTTAAATTAATAATAAATATAGATAAATCTGAGGCTAGAGACAAATTATCACTTAATTATCAATATGAATGCTCAGCAGTAATTTACAAAATTTTATCTCATTCTGATGAAAAGTTTTCTCAATGGCTGCATGATAATGGCTATAATGCAGACAAAAAACTATTCAAGCTATTTACTTTTTCTAGACTAAAAATACCACAATATCGCATCATAAATGAGTATATTAGAATAATATCAGACTACATAGAATGGCAAATTTCATTTATTCCCGAGATTAGTACTCGCGAATTTATCCAAGGCATTTTTAAAGATCAAGAATTTGAATTAGGAAATAGAAATGCACGAATAAAATGTAGAATACAAAATATCGAGATGCTGCCACCACCAGAGTTTAAAGAAACCATGACACTTAAAACTCTATCTCCTATCTGCCTCACACTCAAAAGAGATAATGGGTCTGATGAATACATCTCCCCCACTCACACAATGGCTCTGCCACTTATCAAACAAAATCTAATAGACAAATACAAAGCTTTTCAAGGAAAAGACTTTCCTTATCCTGATTTTGATTTCGATTTTAAATTAATTAATGAACCTCGCTCTTCACTAGTAACTATCAAGGCCGATACGCCACAAGAGAGCAAAGTGCGTGGATATAGTTGCATTTTTCAACTGACAGCACCAATAGAACTTATGAAAATAGCCTATGATGGAGGAATAGGTAGCAAAAACAGCATGGGGTTTGGGATGGTGGAGGTAAAAAAAGAAAATAATAAACAGGAAAACTAAAAGAAGATATGTTACAAGAAATAACCATCGAAAAAACAAGTAACTTTTGGATAGATAATGGAATTGTAGGCTTGTATAAAGAACTTCGCTTATTACCTGAAGCCAAAGACTTTGATATTAGATTAGAAAGTGATAAACTTGAATTTGTATGTATTTATCAATAAAATATTATGAGTATAAAAAAAGAAACCATTGACAAAATTAAAGAATTGGCAGAATTTCTTGTAAGAGATAAAAATGCCGATAAAATTAAAAAACGAATCATAGCGCTTGATAGTATAAAAAATCCCGATGGATTAAGGCGCTTCATCCTTCATTATGTAATAGCTGAGAATTATAATTCCGGAAATAAAGAAGCAATCCTGACATCTGAGGATTACATAAATTATTTATTCCCTGATAGATCCTACTGGTCTGAAATAAGGGACCTTTTACTAATTGCTATTTATCAAGAAATGCATGAAAAGAATATGATTTTAGAAGAACTAAAAATAGATTTCGAGTCTGAAGAAATTAAAGAGGAAAACGATAATAATGTTGATTCTAAAATTATGAACGTTTATTTGAATATTTTAAATAAGAAAAACAATAATGATGAAAATGTTAATGAAGTCGAGGATACTACTGATTTTGGTGTGATAGCTGATTTAATGAAACAGCACGAAAATCTAAAAAAGATAAGTGATGAAGAATTAAAAATTATGAATTCTTTTCTTGACAGTCTAACAGACGATGAATGATGATTGAATTATTAAACTATTAATTGGAGAGGCAATGTTGTTAACAAATTTTAACTTCCTTGTTTCTTACTCTATTAATACGTTTGAGATGGTAGAGGTAAAGAAATGAAAAATAATAAACAGGAAAACTAAAAGAAGATATGTTACAAGAAATAACCATTGAAAAAACAAGTAACCGGGAATAAAAAAATTAAATACATGGAGAATGAAAAAATCAAACAAAAATATCTTTTGAAGGGGGATATAAATGGTATTCAAAAATATATTTTTGATGTCCAAAATAATGGAGCAGCAAAATCACTGAAAGCAAAATCTTTTCTTATAGAAAAAATAGGCTCTGTTGCATGCGAAAAAGTTTTGACAGAACTGAATAATGTAAACGGCACTAAATTTTATGAGGGTGGCGGAAGTTTTTATATTTGGTTTGATGCTGAAGATGACTCTGCTGCCAATAACATAATTAATAAGATCAGAGATGATTTTCACGAAGCTTTAAAATATGAAAAATTCTATATTACCCTTTCTTTTGTAAAAGATGAACAAAATTTTGGAGCAACATGGATAAATCTGCGCGAGCAATCCATTAAAGACCAATTACAAATTTTCATCTCCTATCCTTCTGCTTTTACCCCTTATTCCCTAGACGATGAAAAAATATCTAATTTGGAATATTCAGATAATTTTTTAAATAATTTGCAATCAAAAGAAATCGGCCTAAACACCAATTCGGATATATTTAAGGCTATCACAAATGAAATGGTTAAACATAATTATTTTTTTATTTCGTTTTTAGGGAAAAAGCAAGTTTTAAATGCAGCCGATTTTGAAAATATAATTACAAACAAGTTGCCGTTTTGGAAAGATTATAAAGAAAAAGAAAGCTATAAAGAATATCGTCTACATCATCAATATGACTATCCGGACAATTTTATTTTAGAAGATAATAATCTGATTGATTTTGATGCTTTCGGAGATTTTGCAGCACATCGTACCGGAACTAACAAAATAGGAGTAGCCAAGTTGGATGTGGACAATCTGGGACAACTATTTGGAAATATCAGAAAAGAACAAGACGGCGGGGAATTATCCAAAGCACTCAATAATTTTTTTAAAGAAAGTTTATATACCATCTTTAGTGAAGAAACATTGGAATGGCGTAAATTGGATGAAGATGATAAAGAAGATAAAGAAATATTCAAAACAAATATTTATCCCGTATATGCTGGTGGCGACGATTGCTTTATAATTGGAGCATGGGATGCTGTATTACCTTTCGTAAAAAGGCTTCAAGAAAAATTTCATGATGAACAAAACAGGTCGAGAAAGGAATTTATAAAAAAGGAAGAAGATGTAACATTATCTGCAGGAATAGTTATTGTTGATCCGACTTGTCCTGTAAAATTGTTTGCAGAAATGGCAGTAAACGCTTTATCAAAAGCCAAGAAAAGCGGAAAGAATAAAATTGTCCTTTTTGATCAAGTATTTTCATGGAAGGATTATGCAGTGCTGCTGGATACAAGTGCTAAACTTGCATCATATATGCAACAGAATAATATAGATAGAGCTTATCTGAACAAAATAACTAAAAGTGCAAAAGGATTTAATGCTTTGAATAATAACGATGGCGTAAACTTCGAAAACATATATAAGTTGAAGTATTACATCAGTAAAAATAACGAAACATTAAATTATATTGCAGAGTTACTTTTTGATCCCTATTACGAAGCGATGAAGAACAGACTTTTAAACCACAAAGCTGATTTAAATATCGCCATTTATCCTGCAATAGCCCGAATAACAGAATTATTAACCAAGTCAAAATTAGCATATGAATAAGAATGAAAATGTGAAGAGTCAAAAAGAAAAAAGGGAGGATAATAATACTAAAATCTCCTTAAACACACTAACTGAAAATGTCGATCTCGTCTTTAAAAGAAAAGGTGACACAAAAGAATGCAATGAATTCTATCTAAACGAATTAGAAGAGTACGTAAAAAAATATCTAAAAAATAGTATCACAAAAACTCAAATGAGAAACATTTTCGATACTTTTAAAGATTGTAATTCAAATGATAAGATGAAACTGCTTAAACCTAAACTCATGTACTTCGCGGGAAGAATTAATAAAAATAATGCTAAAAAATTTATCGAGCAACTTATTCAACTTCTAGATGCAATGAGAGATGAGAGCGATTACAAACAAATGCAAAAGTTAGTGGAAACCATTCTGGCTTACCATAAGTATTATGCAAAAGATTAAAACGAATAAAAATATGGATACAACAAAATTATCAGGCAAAATAATAATTTCAGGAGAAATTATTGTGCAAACAGGGCTTGCCATAGGTGGCAATAAGGCGGGGATCGAAATTGGAGCTTTAGATAACCCGGTCATAAAAACACATAAAGGTATACCCTTTATACCAGGTAGTTCGTTAAAGGGAAAACTCAGGTCTCTCCTTGCTCGAGCAGCCGGCAGCGATTCTGTAGAAAGTGATATTGAAATTTTTAACTTATCGAACGATGAGTTAAAAAATAAAAATATACAACCGATATATAAACATATCGCACCACTTTTCGGCTATGGTGCAGGCGAAGGCAAAATACAGGGAAATGCTGATAAAACAGCTGAAAACAGAAACAACCGCAAGGGTGAAGCTTTATTAAAAGTGAGAGATGCATTCATAAAACAAGAAACTGACGGAAATGAAAAATTCACAGAAGAAAAAATGGAAAACTCAATTCACCGGGTAACCGGCGTAGCTAATCCGCGACCAATAGAAAGAGTGCTCCCGGGAACAGTTTTTTCACTGGATATGTATCTCGATGTTTATAACAATGAAGATGCTCTACAACAGTTGGAACTTCTTGACTTGGCTTTTCAGTTGCTTACTGATGATTATTTAGGAGGAGGAGGAAGCCGAGGAAATGGCAAAGTTGAATTTAAAAATTTCAAAATCACATATAAAAAATTAATACCGGAAGGTGAAACAATTTGCATAAAAGAGAAAGGAGAAATTGCATACACATTTAAATGCTGTGAAAATGAAAATTAAAATAGTGAACATTAAACCCAACAGTCGCTTTCATTTTGGTAATATTTCTGTGGATAGCGATACAGCCTTGGCCGATACCGATGAGTATCTGCATTCTGATGTACTCTTTGGCGCTTTAGTTAGCAATTTATCACAAATAAAACCTAAACCGGAAATAGAAAGCTTTATTGAAGCTTTCAATAATGGCAATATTTTAATTTCTTCGGCATTTTATTGCATTGAAAAAACGGAATTATCTTCGAACGATCCAAATAAGTACTTATTTTTTATACCCAAACCGGTCACAGCAACATCCACCATTGATCTGAACAATTACGATAAAATAAAAGGAATTAAAAAAGTAAAATTTATAACGTACAAAACCTTGGAAATTAAACCTGAAAACTGGAAATTGAACAATTCGATCGGAATGCATCCAATAGAGTATAAAGAAATAAATGACTATGTCCAGTCACAAAGCAACTTTTCATTTAAAGAAGAAATTAATATCACTTTCTATAATAAAATATCCACGCCCAACGTAAATATACATCTCTCAAACAAAAATGCGGGTCATCCATTTGTTGTAACATCACTCCAAATCAGTGATCTTTCCTGTCATGGATTAAAAGTCCATTTTTATTTTTTATATAATATAAAAGACAAATCGCAGTGTGCCAATTTTGAATTGGCAACCCAATTGCTTGCATATAATGGCTTAGGGGGCGAAAGAAGTTCTGGTTGTGGTTTTATTGACGGCATAAGAGAAGCAGAATATATACCACCTTATTTCACATCTCTTGATATCAATAAATTTCAAATGACGTTG
>JASEGF010000025.1:12173-15539 GCA_030017935.1 Bacteroidales bacterium
AGTAAAGTAATTCCTAAAAACAAGGAAGAATTGAGCAATTTTTTGGCATTGAACACATCCATCAGAGGCGGTCGGAATTCAGAAAAAGGCCCATTTAGAAAAGTAAGAATGATAAACGAAGGATCAATATTTTCAAATAACGTAGTTGGAAAAAACGAAGAATTGGGTACTGAACAAATAAGATATGGTAAATGCATTTCAATGAATATTCCACAAATGTACAGTATTTAAATCAGTAAAAAATGAACATAAATAAAACTTATAAATTAAATTTGAAGGTTCTGTCGCCTTTGGCAATTAACAATGGGAACGAATTGTCACCATTATCAGATTATTTTGTCGATAATGGGAAAGTTCATTATATAGACACTGAAAAATTTCTGCAATTATTGGCTAACGACAATCGATTATCGGCAGAATATGAAAATATAGCTTTATGCGACTATTCTAAGATAAAAGATAAATCATTAGATTTCATAAAATCTATAATAAGAGACGAACAACAATTAAATCATATTACCAAAAAATATTCTGTAGATTATAATGGTACAGTAAAAAATTTGATTAATTTGAAAACAATTATCAAAGTTAATGATTCTCCTTACATTCCAGGATCGTCTATCAAAGGTGCTATTAAAAATGCTCTTTTCTTTTATTGGCTGTCATGTACAGATAAAGGCAAAAAAGAACTTAATAATTATATCAAAAAAATTTCTGCATTGAGCAAAGATGAAAAGAAAGAAGATTTTATTAAAAATATAATAAAAAATTTCCAACCTATCGAAAATTCTTTCCTTGGTATTTGCGACGGAATATTAAAACAGCCGTCAAGCAATTTAGTCATAACGGATTCTTCCTATTTTGATATTTCTCAAATAGCTGTAGGCGAACTGAAAAGAAAAACACTTACACAGGGAATTGATGATTGGACACTTAACCTGCAGGAGTATGTTAAGCCGGATGATCAAAAGACGGTATCATTTGAGCTAAAAATTAAAACATCTCCCTTGGATTGGCAAGGTTTAAACAAGAAAATTTTTTTGGCTAACCTTTTTAAAAATGAATCTCAACAAAATCTGAAAGAATTATTTAATATTTTAAACTACTATACGCTTATGATTAAACAAGCTGTTGAGGAAATATTTTCTATTAAATATCCTCCATTTAGTTTAAATGACAATGAAGCTTTACTTTTGCTTGGCAGTAATAAAGGTATTCTTGCCACTTCGATTATTTATCTGCTCCAAAAAAACATGCAATTTGATGATTTTGAAAAGAAAGTAATAAACTATCTATTTCATAAAACATTTGATAGACTCAATTCCAACTTAGTTGCATCAAAAGAAAACTTCCCTATTTCTGTATCCTATATCAATGAAATGCCATTAGGGCTCGTAAAAATTATTGATAACATAAATGATTATCCGTCAAATCTACCTTCTTATACAAAAGAGGAATGCCATTCGGGTAATCCGATTAAAGCAAAGCTTCTTGAAAAGAAAAAACCGCATGCTAAAATGTTGATCATCATAGAAGGTAAAGAAGAAAATGTTTACGTGGCAGGAATTAAAACATTCGAACGTGATAATTCAACAAAATTAATTGAAAACCAAATATATGAGATATATTATAATAATAACTTTTTCAACTTTAATAAAAAAATATAATAATAAAAAAAAGAAACAACCATGGAAAAGGAATTCATTATTTCAAATATAAAAAGCAATTATGACGAATTGGAACGTTCAATTGTAAGTCAACTCCTGCTTGAAACCCCTAATCACCAATTAACTACCGGCACATACAGGGAAACAATCTGGATGTCGCTTTTTAAACAAATCATTCCGCATAAATTCTCAATAAAGCAAGGCGTTTTCATTATGGATTCCAATGGAAACACTTCAGCCGAAGTTGATTTGGTAATTTTTGACGAACAGTACACTCCGTATATTTTTAACTATGGAGAGATTTGTTTTATTCCCATAGAAGCAGTTGCAGTAGTGATTCAGTGCAAAAGCTTTACATTGGTTGATAAAGACTTAACCACTTGGGTTGAAACCATAAATCAATTAAAAACGTCTAATAATTCTATTGCACGATTGGCAAACAGTATTGCTATTAATGAATCTGTGCTAACTCAAAAATCAACTCGTCCAATTAAAATCCTTTGTTATTTGTCGGAGAAAAAAACAGGTCAAAAGGCTAAAAAAAGAGGTTTTGATATTGAATTATGTGCAATTAAGGGTGAAAGCAAATTAAATATAAAATTTAATGATACAGTGGACAATTTGTATGATGCTTTCATAAATTTAAATTTCCATCAATCAGGAGTTATTTGTGAAGAAGAGTTAAGAGGGATTAACGCCCTAAAAAATATAAGTCTCAAAGATCAATTTACCATAAAAGACAATAATTTATTATCTTTCATTTTTCAACTCAATCAATTATTGATGCTAATCAATAATCCCTTGCTATTTCCTCATCAATCCTATGTTGACTTGTTTAACAAACAAACTGATAATGAAAATCCATATTTATGAAGAAGACCTAAACTATTTTATTATGGATGGAAGAAGTAAGCAATTGCATAGAAATGAAATAAATGCTTTAATATCTGTTGGTAATATGATGTGCTATAGTCAGTGTCTAAGAGCCATACATCAAACACAACTAAACCCAACGATTAGTTATTTGCACACACCTGGCGAGAGGAGATATTCTCTATCATTAGACATTTCTGAAATATTTAAACCTATTTTAGTTGATAGAGTAATTTTCAGATTATTAAATAAAAAAGAAATACAAAGTAAACATTTTGATCATAAATTAAATAAATGTTTATTAACTCCTAATGGAACAAAAATTTTCGCGCAAGCTTTTGAAGAAAAGCTAAATGAGACCATACAGCATCGCTCATTAAAAAGAAATGTGAGTTACAGACATTTAATAAAGCTAGAATGCTATAAACTGAGTAAGCATCTATTAGGATTAGAAGAATATAAACCATTCAAAATGTATTGGTAAATATGACAAAAATTCACTCATCACCTATCACCTATCATGATGCCTGCAAAGCCTTTACCAGTGCTGGTTACAATCCCATCACCTATCACCTATCACTTATCACTTATCACTTATCACTTATAATTAAAAAGCCATGTATGTGATTTTAGTATATGATGTAAATGAAAAGCGTGTAGCCAAAATGCTAAAACTATGTAGAAGATATCTCAATTGGATACAAAATTCTGTATTCGAAGGCGAGATTACGGAGGTAAAATTAAAAGAATTAATAATTTTGGCAGAAGAAATAATGAACAAGGAGGAGGATTCATTGATAATATTTAGTAGCAGAACAGAAAAATT
>JASEGF010000260.1 GCA_030017935.1 Bacteroidales bacterium
TGGCAAACTACAGCCTGTAGGCCATATCTGGTTCACTGTCTGTTTTTATAAACAAAATAATAAAGGAAAAGCTGAAGCTGAATTATTAAAATTGATGCATTTATCACATGCTTTTTTTCTCAAACAGTTCCAGCAAGCAGATAAAAATTATTCTATATCATCTATAATAAATATTATATCTTTGTTGCGTGAATATGATCTCAAAGCTAAAGGTGTAGGTAATCGCTCTTTTGAACAGCAAGAGTTATTGAAAGAATTAATTGTAAGAATTTTAAAATCATGATAGAAATTTTAGAAGTAAAAACTCAAAAAGACATCAAAGAATTTATTGATTTGCCTTTTAAGATTTATAAAGGTGATAAATACTGGATACCACCTCTAAAAAATGATGAGAAAAAAATGTTTTCTCCAGATACTAATCCAGAATTAGAATATTGTGATACACAATTTTGGTTGGCAAAAGATAATGATAAGACTGTAGGGCGTATCATTACTATGATTAATAATAAATATAATGAAAAAGTTAATAAAGCATATTCGAGATTTTTTAAATTTGAATGTATAAATGAAGAAGTAGGTGAGCAATTATTATTATTTGCAGAAAAATGGGCTAAAGACAAAGGTGCTACTCACATTCATGGCCCACTAGGATTTTCTAATTTAGATAATCAAGGATTGCTAATAGAAGGCTATGAATATTTACCATCTATAGCTTCTACTTACAATAAAATTTTTTATCAAAATGTTTTTGATAAATTAAATTATCAAAAAGAAAACGATTGGGTAGAGTTTATTCTATATCCCGAACAACATATAGAAGACAGGGTACTCAAGCTAAATGAAACTATCAAAAAAAGATATAATTTAATAGTAAATTCTTTCAAAAAAAGTCAAGAGCTTAAACCATATATTCCACAAGTTTTAAAAGTTTTAAATGAAGCTTTTGCTGACTTGCCTTACGTAGTGCCATTTGATGATAAAACGGGTAGTTATTACATAGAGAAATATTTTTCTTTATTAAATCCTAATTTAGTAAAAATTATTACCAATGCTGAAGGTGAAGCTGTGGCTTTTATTGTAGGGTTGCCTTCATTATCTAAAGCTATGCAAAAAGCTAATGGTAATCTAACTCCCTGGGGGATATATCATATTCTAAGAGCAATAAAACATCCTAAAGTTGTAGATTTAGCTCTTACAGCTGTATTACCGCAATTGCAAAGGCAAGGAGTGGCAGCTGTATTAATAACTGAATTACAAAAAGAACTTATACGCTATGGCGTTAGAGAGGTAGAGACTACTGGGATTTTTGAAATCAATACTCAAGCTATTCAAACGTGGAAAAACTTTAAACATATCCAGCATAAACGCAGAAGATGTTATGTGAAAGAGTTGTAATTTATTAAATTAAAAAAGATTTTATAACTTTGTAAAAAATATATTGTATGTCAGGTCATAATAAGTGGTCAACAATTAAAAGAAAAAAAGAAGCAAACGATGCTAAACGTTCCAAAATGTTTACTAAAATCATAAAAGATATTACTATAGCTGTGAGAGAGGGAGGACCTGATCCAGATTCTAATCCAAGACTTAGATTAGCTATAGCTAATGCTCGTGGTGTAAACATGCCCAAAGATAATATCCAAAGAGCTATTAATAAAGCAAATGAAAAAGATTCTGCTAACTATGTAGAAATAGTTTATGAAGGTTATGCTACTCATGGTGTAGCTATTATCGTAGAGTGTGCTACTGACAATCAGCAAAGAACTATTTCTAATATTAGAAGTTATTTTAATAAACATGGTGGTAGCCTCTCTACGAGTGGTTCTCTTAATTTCATTTTTGATCAAAAAGGAGTTTTTCGTATTAATAGAGAAAAAATTTCCAATTTTGATGAATTTATGCTAGAAGCGATAGATGCTGGTGCAGAGGATGTAGTAGAGGATGATGATATGGTCATAATATTTACTCCTAGAGAAAATTTCGGCACTATGCAAAAAAACTTAGAAAAATTAAATATCGATGCAGATTCTTCTAAACTAGAACGTATACCAAACACTTTTGTTAAATTAGAAAAAGAACAAGCTCTTAAAATACTAAAACTGATAGATTTGCTCGAAGATGATGATGATGTTCAAGAAGTATATCATAATATGGAACTCCCCGATGAAATATTAGATGAGATAGAAGGGTAAAAGCAATCATAATTAAAAATTATAAAATTTTATCACTATTTTTTCTAACTCTTATCAAATTTAATTCATCATAACCATAATAGTAATTGCCTAATAAACGGTTCAATAACGTTCTTTGTGCCTTCTTTGAGAACTTTGTGGTTAAATATTTAGTCGACCCTTAAAAACACAATAATCATTTGATTATTAATAACATATTGATAATTTTTTAC
>JASEGF010000261.1 GCA_030017935.1 Bacteroidales bacterium
CGCCTGGATATTGTGCCGGCTCTTCTACTATTGAGAATATAGGTTCATTATCTTCTTTGGTAGTATCAGTAGTGTCTATATTCTGAGCATAATCATTAATAGAAATTGTTAATAAAATTAATATTGCAAATAAAAACTTCTTCATAATTTTTTTTGTAAAAATAATATAATTTTTAATAATTAAAAATTATATTATTCAAGTTGTTTATAAATAAAAATAGCTCTATAACGAATATGTTGATTATAAAATTTATTTTGCAGCTAACGGTTGCAGCTATTCTATTACCCATAAATTCCCATCTGAAAACTTTAGCCCGATTATTCCTTGTGTCTTTGTAAAATACAATGTTTCACCATGTAGTCTGTCAGGATATGGACAATTACCAGGAAAAGTAAATACTTCATAAAACATCTTTTGTCTAAGAATTAAAGAATCCTTGAAAATACCATATTCAATACCTTTTTCTTTCATAGAGTCAACCGGTAATCTTCTAAAACTTGTTCTCGTGACATATGGTTGAATCTCATAATAATCCCAAGCAAAATGAATGAATGGAGTCCCTTTAATTCCTAAATATTTATCAAAACTATTTGAAATAACTATTTGTATATTTGATTTCATATACGTACTTTCATAAGATGTATTGTCAAAACATTCGACTAGATAATAATCACAACAGCCACCATCGCATTCATCTATTTCCATTGTACTGATTCCTCTCCCGCCATTATCATACGTGATTGTAGTTCCATTATTATCTACAAATACTAATTTTTCACTTCCATTATAAGGATTAACAGCTAATTCATCTTCTGTAAACCTTATCGTGTCAATCAGTTTTGGTTTACAACAGGAGGATAATACTAGTATTAAAATCAAATAAACTAAAGTTTTCATGTCTTATCTTTTTTAATTGCCGTTAACGGTTAAGGCTAAAAGCTAGCGGGCATTTCGAAGCACTTCACTATCAACCTGCGATGAAGTTTATTAGTTGTACTGCCCTTCATAATAGCACTTTCCGCCCGTTTGATTTTAGTCTTTGTTATCAGTAGGCATTCATTCATGTTTAAAATCATATCTCAGCCCTAAATTTATTGTCAACCATTTTGTCAGCCAAGGATAATCCCATCCACCCATTTCATGAGCAAAAGTGCCATAAGTTATTAGTCCAGTATTAATTCTCGAAAAGAGATTTAGTCTTTCAGCCACAACAGAATTTATTTCAAATTCAATAAAAAAGTCCAATCCTATTTTATTTTTCCTATCAAAAATAGATTCTGATTCAGTCTGTTGAATAAAATTGTCAGGAAATGGTCTGTAATAAGTTAACTCTGTTTCTTTATGAAAGATGAAGTAGTAATAAGATAATTTCGAACCAATACCTAATTTAGAAAAATCATTGTCAATTAAGCTGTGATAAAAACTAAAATGGAATCCAAATCTTTGATTGTCAGAATTTATTTTATAAAAATAATAATCAGGAAATTGTGGTCCATGTGAACTTTCGTCAACTTTTATATCGTCATATGATGCGTTTTTTATGCAATGAGAAAAATTAATAGAAATTCTATTTTTATTGAAATTTTTGAAATTATATCCTAAATCATAACCAAATGTATTTTTAAAATCATTTATTTCTGTTGTGGTAAAAAGTCCTGATAATTCAAAAGATTGTCCTGTCAAGGAACAATAACTTATGGCAAATAATATGGTCAATAAATTTCTCAACTTTGTTTGTCTTTTATGATTACTGGTAACTCGTTTATAGGCGCTACTCTGTTGCGCCTTATTTCCATTTTTGGATGTATAGGTGCTATAAAGTAGCGTTCTATTTTTTAGAACAAATGTAAAAAATAAATTACAAATCATCGAAGGGTCTTTTATTTATGTGGGGATTATATCATTATATGGACAAAATATCCGGTTAAACATTAAATGAACTGGACAAAAATATAACTTTTTTTTCATTCTGCCAAATTTTTTTAAGAAAATTTTTTAACATTTATCAGCATCATTGAGCTGATGATTAATACTAATTTTCTTAATTTCCCCATAGTTTTATTTTTCTATTAAATTTTGTACATTACACTATTAGCTACGAAAAGCTAAAATATTTGTATAAATTTTTAATTATTTGTTTGAAGTATTTATCTAAATAACTATTGTAGTACAAATGCAATAGGTATTACATAATAAGATCTCACTGGTATGCCTTTTTGTTTTGCAGGTATCCAGTTAGGCATTTTTGTTATTACTCTTACAGCCTCTTCATCACAGATACCACCTATTCCTCTAACAACTTTAATATCACTAATACTGCCATCTTTTTCAACAACAAATTGTACATAAACAGTACCTGATATTTTATTTTTAA
>JASEGF010000262.1 GCA_030017935.1 Bacteroidales bacterium
CGGTAGATTGAATTTTTACTTTTTGGTAATCTACTGCAGTAGCATTGTTATTGACGAGATATTGATATAGCTGATCCAAGAAATCACGTTTATGATCCTTATGCATAGCCAAGTATTTATCAATGTTTTCTAGTAATTCTTTCATAATTATAAAATTTTCAACAAAATTAATAAATTTATTTAAATTATAAAATATTTAAAATATAACATAAAAATGTTTTTTACAGCCCCTCACATCTCCCTCTTACCCATTAAAATATAAATTACCAATGTTTATCAATAAACTATTTCCAACTTATAATCCTTCATCCTACCTATCTTGGCAGCTTTATTAGCTTTCGCATTACCTATACTCTCAAAATTACAATTACAGACTGTTCCTATATAATCTAAATTTGTAATACAATTTTTGTAGTTGTCACCATATTCACTTATTAACTCATTTAAAAAAATTATTGTTTCAAAGGCATAAAACGCATATAAAGATGGAAAAGTATTATATGTTTTTATAAATTCATTAATAAATTGATTTATTTCAATATTATTTTGGTCAATATAGCAATTATTAAACATTATATATGGAGATATTTTATTAAAAAAATAAAAATCCAAATTATCAAAATATAGCCATGAGGATGGACAGAAAAAAGTTAGAAAATCCAAATTTGTAATTGATGTTCCTAAATGTCTAACTATATTACCAGCTGTAGGTTCGTCAATTGTTAAGGCTATTACTACTGCCTGGCTCGTTATTTTCGTAGGTAGAGATGAAATAGTATTAGAAAAGATTACATTTTTAAAACTATATTTATTTACTAAAATATTTTTTAAATATTGGGCATTATAGCTCTCTGTAGAATCTGAAGTGTGGTAAATATATATAGGTATTTCTGTTTTTATATTTTTATAAATATATTCTGCTATTTTGTTTAATTCTTCAGTGATATTTGATAAAAATTGTACTTCTGGTAACATCGTATCTACCTTTATTTTTTGTAAATAATGTATCCATAGATATTTTTCTGATATTAATGGTAATGTAAAAGGTAAAAAGTCTTCATCTAATGGACCTAATACTATATCTACGTCTTGCCAATTAATTTTTGCAACATTTTTGTCAAATTCTTTTTTATTTTTTCCTTGTGGAATTGGTATTATATTAAAAGAAGTTACATAATCATTTTGCATGTTTTCTAGCAATAATAATGCTTCATAAAATTGAATATAGTCAAATCCACTAATGTAATTGACTGCAATATTAGAATTTGATGTTAGCATATCAGGTGTTACCTCGTCTAAAGCAGGTACAAAAGCAGCAATGGTAACATCTAAGGGCATGCGTCCTTTTTTGCATTTACTTACTGCTGTATTTTCTTTTGGTTGATTTATAATCAACTGTTGTCCAGTTTTTACAAAATATGATGGTAGTTGATTCCATTTAACTATACTATCTACAGAGGTATTAAAGTTTTTTGCGATGAAATATAAAGTTTCTCCTTCTTTAACTTCATAATTAATAATATTTTTTAAACTATCCTTTTTATTCTCTTGTATTTTAACTATAGAAGATGTAGTGTCTACCTTTTTGGGATTTATACCTACAATTATAGTATCATTTATTTTTAATATGCCAGATGATAAAATTTTTGCATTCCAATTGCGTAAATCTTCTATATCTACATTATATTGATTACTAATACTATATAACGTTTCTTTCGGTTTTACAATGTGATAAATAGTATCATAAGAAACTCCATTTTTAGCAATTTCTGATTTAGAAATAGGAATTTTTAACTTATCACCAGGTTTTATTTTTTCTCTAGCCCATTCATTATATGCATAAATATCATCTATACTTACTTTATATGTTTTAGCAATTGAATATAAAGTTTGTCCTCGTTCTACAGTGTGGACATAAAATTTCATTCCTTTTTCTTCAAGAAATTCATTGCTTATAGAAATTTGTTGTGCATTTAAAATGAAAACATTGGACACAAAGATAATTAAGATACACAATGCATGGCTGATATTTTTCATAATTATTAATATAAAATAATTTTTTACAAATTTAATGAAATTATGTAAAATAATTTAAAATAATGATGTTATTAATTTATTCTATAATAAAATAAATAGTCGTCCCTTAAAAAGTCATTTTGAATATTTTATTTGAAAAAAAATAAAGAAAAATTGATAATATAGTTTTTGAAAAGATAAAAATAGCCTTTCCAAAATTTGGCAAAAATAATTTTTCCATTTATTCATCATCCTTTTGAAGTTAAAAGCTGCAGCAGCTAACATAATATTGATGTTATCGCCCACTATTCCCTTGTAAAAGTTAC
>JASEGF010000263.1 GCA_030017935.1 Bacteroidales bacterium
TTGGCTATTAATATATTAAAAGATGAGGAGGTAGCTATGGATATAGTTCAAGATACATATGTAAAAGCATGGGAAAATTGGTATGGGTTCAGAGCTCAGTCAGATCCTAAAACCTGGCTTTATAGAATTGCTATTAATTTATCTCTAAATCAATTAAAAAAAAATCAAAGAATTGTAAATTTTAATAAATTTTCAAATGAGGATTTAGATGATGATAATGAAAAATATACCTATGAACCAGCTGATCCAATTTCAATAGAACAATTATTAAATAGCAAAGAAAGAAATATTTTAATTAAAAAAGCTATTGATAATCTGCCTTTAAATCAAAAAATAGTTTTACAATTATTTTATTATGAAGGATTTCATTATCAAGAAGTTTCAGAAATACTAAATATAAGTGTTTCAGCCGTAGAATCTTTGCTTTTCAGAGCTAGAAAAAATTTAAAAAAATATTTAGTAAATTTCAATATAGATAATATTTTATAAATTGTTAAAAAAATAATTATTGCTTTTTATTAGTGATTTTTCATAGTATAAAAAAAAGGTGTTCAAATAATAAAATAATATTTCAAAATAAAACACAAGTTTTTTTTAATTTAAATGTCTAATAAATATGAAATGCGATGAAATACAAAAAATTTTAATTGAAAAATCAGTTGAAGAGCTTTCAAACGCTGAATTATCTCATATTAATAATTGTGAGAAATGTAAGCAATTGTCTATATTTTTAGATATTGACTTACAATTAACAAAAGATGAATGTTGGGACCAACCTACTGACTATAATTCAAAAATATTGAATCAAAGATTACAAGCACATCCATGGCAAAAAGTTGTTCCAAAAAGAACTTTAGTAAATGCTATCCCCTGGGTTGCTGCAATAGTTACTATAATTATATCTTTATATATATTCCTCTTTTCGGATTCGCATAGTATAAATATTAATAATAATGATGAAACTCATTATTATTATACTGACGTTATGTTTTCTAATTTTTTAAATAATGATGAACAATGAAAACTAAAACATTAATTATTTTATATGCCATTTCTATTGGATTAAATATTGCTTTATTAGTAATTATAATTTATGATCATATTAAAATAAATAAAATAGAAAAACAAAGTCAAACAATAGAGTGGAAAATTCCTAAACATGGAGAACATAGAGATAAATTGGATTATTTACAATTATCTCATAAGCAAGAGCTTGATATGAAAAACGAAATACATTTATATAGATCACATATTAAAATTTTTGCTGATTCGATGAACATTATTAGAGATTCTTTATTTAGACAATTAAATAAAGATAATCCTGATGCAATTCTAATAAATAAATATATAGACAGCCTTGTTCATTTTGATAGAAAAATGCATCAAGAACTCGTTAAACACTTGACAGTTGTAAAATCAATTCTTGATAAAGAACAATATAATATATTTTTTGAAAATATGAAAAATAAATTTAAACCACATTGTAAACCAAACAATCAAAAATATAAAAGCTATGAAAAAATTAATGAGTATTTTAATGATGTCCATCCTTGTTGTGGGAAGTTATCCTTTGATGGCACAGAAAAAAGTTCAACCATCTACTCCACCCCAAGCTGCTCCTACTTCACAGGTAGCAGAGCAACCACAAAAAGTTTATGGATGGCAAAGAATTCCTAATCTTACAGATCAACAAAAAGAGCAAATAACAACTTTGCATACTGCACATATTAAGCAGATGACAATACTAAAAAATCAATTAGAAGAGAAAAAAGCACAGATGAATACAGCTACTTCTTGGGCTTCATACAACGCTGCTAACGCAGATAAATTACTTGATGAAATCTATAATATTAAATTGCAGTTGGCAAAAGAAAAATTATCTTTTCATGATGCTGTGAGAAATTTGTTGAATGAAGATCAAAAAATTTTCTGGGATAAAAAATTTAATATGAATCAAAAAGAAAACAAGATGGGACAGTGTTGTAACAATATGCAACATTGCAATCAGTCATGTTCACAACACAATATGATGCAGGGTTGTATGCACCAACAAGGTAATATGCAAAATCATGGTGAACAATGTAATCATGGACAAATGAAAAAAGAATGCAATAGGAATTAATAAAATAAAAAGAGCGATGAATTATCATCGCTCTTTTTATTTTAACATTTATGTTAAACTTTCCATGTCAAATATTTTTATTAATTTTGTAAAAAGTAAAATTATGGAATATACAGCAGAAAACGTAGAAAAAATGCTAGCTCTAACTAAAGAAGGCAAACGTGAATTTTTAGATAATCTCTATGAATTCCTCAATAGTAATAGATT
>JASEGF010000264.1 GCA_030017935.1 Bacteroidales bacterium
AAACACATATTTTATGTGCTATGTTATTAAATCATTTATTTGATTTGTGTCAATTTATTCATCTTTGATATTTACTACACTTCAAGGTCTTTTTATTTTGATATATTTTATCAATTCACATTTTTTTATAGAAAATAATCATATTTACAATTCTATACTTTGTTGTCCTAGTTGTTCTGTAATAAATTTTTTCACAAAATGTGCAGTATATCCTTTATCTATTGTCATGATTTCTGGCAATGAACCATTAAATATTATTTCACCGCCCATATTTCCACCTTCTGGTCCTAGGTCTATTATATGATCACAGTGTGTGATTACTTCTAAGTTATGCTCGATCACTATCACTGTATTCCCCAGATCAACTAATTTATCTAAAGTTTTAAGTAAAATGGAAATATCTTCGAAATGTAATCCTGTTGTAGGTTCATCTAAGATATATAAAGTTTTTCCAGTAGCTTTTTTGATTAGTTCTGTAGCTATTTTTACTCTTTGAGCTTCTCCGCCACTTAATGTTACAGAAGATTGACCTAATCTAATGTAGCCCATTCCTATATCATTAATCATTTTTATACTCCTTTGTAGTCTTGGTTGTCCATCAAAAAAATTATAGGCTTGCTCAAAAGTCATATCTAGTATTTCGCTAATATTTTTACCTTTAAATCTAATCTCTAGTGTTTCTCTATTATATCTTTTGCCATTGCAGGTAGGACAAGTCGCATAGACATTATCCATAAATTTCATTTCATACACTAAATAACCTGTTCCCTTGCAAGTGTCACATCGTCCACCACCTACATTAAAGCTAAATCTACTTTTAGTATAACCACGCATTTTAGATTCTGGCTGCTGAGCAAATAATTCTCTTATATAATCAAATATTCCTATATATGTTGCTGGATTGCTACGTGGTGTTCTGCCTATAGGTGATTGATCTATTATGATGATTTTATCAATATTTTCGAGTCCTTCTATATTATCATACTCTAAGCAATTATGATATGATTTATTTAAAATGTTAAATATTGCTGGATATAGTGTTTCTGTTATTAGACTAGATTTGCCACTTCCAGAAACCCCAGTAATACCTATTAATTTATTAAGTGGAAAATTAACAGTTAGATTTTTTAGATTATGTCCTCTGGCTCCTATAATAGTTAAATTTTTACCATTGCCGGTTCTGGGTTCTAGCTTTGGTATAAATTTCTTTTTTCCACTTAAATATTGACAAGTCAGTGACTCACAATTTTTTAAATCTGCTGGTGAGCCTTGAGCTATTATTTTACCACCATGTTCACCTGCTCCAGGGCCGAAATCAATTATTTGGTCTGCAGATAGCATCATATCTCTATCATGCTCTACTACTATTATTGAATTATCTAAATCTTTAAGTTTAATTAATGAATTTATTAATTGTTGATTATCTCTCTGATGTAAACCGATACTTGGTTCATCTAATATGTATAAGACTCCTGTCAAGCCAGTACCTATTTGTGTGGCTAATCTTATTCGTTGAGCCTCACCACCAGATAAACTAAATGTAGGCCTGTTAAGTGTTAGGTATGATAGTCCAACGTCTAATAAAAAATTTACTCTTGTTCTTAATTCTTTTAAAAGTTCTTTTGCTATTATATTTTGTTTATCATTAAATATTTTATTTAGGCTGTCTATCCAGTTAATTAATTCAGTTATCTCCATATTAGAGACTTCTGCTATATTTTTATTATCTATTTTGAAATATAAACTTTCTTTTTGTAATCTCGCTCCTTCGCATGTAGGACATGGTTTGATAATTTGAAAAACATTTGCCCATCTACGCATCATAGCATTGTCTGCTTCAGCTAATTTATTAACAATATTAATAATGCCATCATAGTTTAGTTGATAATCAGATGTGATGCCGATATCTTTATAATTTATGTTTATTATTTCATCGGTACCATATAATAATGTTTGAATTACTTCATCAGGAAATGTTTCGATAGGATCATCCAATGTTAGATCATATTTTTGTAGAATTATCTCTAATTGTCTAAAAGTCCAATTATTTTTGTATTCACCAAAAGGAGCTATACCGCCCTCTCTGACACTTTTTCTTCTTTCTGGGAAAATTTTATCAATATTTATCTCGCTCACATAACCTAATCCTCTACAAGTCGGGCAAGCACCATATGGCGAATTGAAAGAAAATGTATTCGGTTCTGGCAGTGGATATGAAATTCCAGTATCTTCGCACATTAAATTTTTTGAGAAGTAAGTAGGTGTATCATTATGTAATATTATTAAATTGCCACCGCCATATTTGAGAGCCAAATCTATG
>JASEGF010000265.1 GCA_030017935.1 Bacteroidales bacterium
ATTATGTTTACTCTCCCAGTCTCCCAAGTCTCCCCAGTCTCAATATTGTCGCACCATATGAAATTGAAATTTAAAATATATAAATTATGAGTAAGTTATTTAACCCATTTAAGCTAAAAAATCTGCAATTAAAAAATAGAATAGCTATGTCGCCAATGTGTATGTATAGTGCTACCGATGATGGCAGAATCACCGATTGGCATCAAATACATTATGCTTCTCGAGCTATTGGTGGCGTAGGACTTATCATTCAGGAAGCTACTGCTGTTGAAAAACGTGGGCGTATTACTGCTAATGATTTAGGTATTTGGGATGATAGTTTTGTCAGTGATTTATCAAAATTTGTCGAAAATATTCACTCTCTTGACTGTAAAATAGCTATTCAGCTGGCACATGCTGGCAGAAAATGCGAAGTAACTAATGAAAGAATTATTGCCCCTAGTGCTATTCAATGGAGTGAAAAGTATCCTATTCCCACAGAAATGACCAAAAACGATATTAATGAAGTCATAATTGCTTTCACACAGGCAGCTAAAAGAGCATCGCTAGCAGGTTATGATGCTATAGAATTACATGCAGCTCATGGCTATTTGATACATGAATTTTTATCTCCGCTGTCAAATCATAGAATAGATGAATATGGAGGTAATACGATCAATAGAACTAGATTTTTAAAAGAGATATTAACAGAAATTAAAAACGTCATTCCAAGTAATATGCCAATTTTTATTAGAGTTTCTGCTAGTGATTATATTGAAGGCGGACTAAATATTGATGAAACTTTAGCAATAATAGATATTATAAAAGATCTCATAGATATAGTCGACTGCAGCTCTGGTGGATTATTATCACCTAGAATAGATCTATACCCTGGATATCAAATCGGCTTCGCAGAAACAATAAAAAAATTTTTTAATATTTCTACAGCGGCAGTAGGATTAATAACTACACCAGAGATGGCTGAAGAAATTATTGGTAATCAAAGAGCTGATTTAGTTTTGCTGGGACGTGTACTGTTACGACAACCATATTGGCCTATGTATGCAGCTCATATTCTAAAAGCTGATTTCACTTATCCCACTCAATATATCAGAGGTAAATATTAAATCATTTACTCAATTCATTAATCAATTTTTTGAATTTGTCTATTTGATCTTTTTCAGTCCATTGCTTTTCTATAATGTATGTATGATACAATTTAGAATCATAGTGATCTGCAGTTATCATTGTTATAGCTTCATCGATATTATTAAATAAAAAATATTTATCAAATGCAAGTTCTGCTCCGTAAAAATTATTTACTACTGGCTTAATGCCTTTAGCCATTGCTTCTAAAATATTGAATGGATGACCTTCACAGACACTGGTCGATAATAAATAATTTTTATCATTTAACCACTCATTTATATCATTTACCCAATCATAGAAAATTACATTCTTCTCTAAATTCATATTTTTTATAGATTGCTTAATATATTTTTCGTAAACAAGATCAGTGAAATTACCTGCTATATGTAGCATATACTTATCATCTTTCTCCAATAATTTTCTCAATATTTCTAATGCAAAATGTAAGTTTTTCATAGGAGTGATATGAGATACCCATGCTATATTATAGCCATGCGAATGTTCATGAAAGCTCAATCTATTAATATCTATGCCATTAGCAATTAATTTTATTTTATTGTTATCAATATTTAAATTTTTCTCATCAAGAATATTTCTGATATAATCATTTACAATAACTAAATTATCTATTTTAGCCCACTCTATTAATAAAGGATAAAAATCAAAAGCTTCATAACGATGAAGACGAATAAAAAGTTTTTTGGAGTTTGGTTTCAAATAGCTAGCAGCGATAGCATTTTCATTAGCCCATTCTACCCAAATTATCTCAGCCCATTTCGTAGCTTTTTTTAATTTTTTATTTGTAATTCTTTGAATTAATTTATATGCTTTTTTATTAATTATTTGGTTTTTTAGAGCTTTAGATAAAATTTTTTGAAAGCGAACATGATTGCGCGGTATTACAAATTTTTTTACCCAATAATTATTATTTATGCCTTTTATAATAGGATCTAAAAAATCATCCTCATCTTCATTGACAACTACGGCGAGTTTAATTTGATTTTTAGTAAGCTCAATCCTTTCTTTTGTCTTTTGTATCTTTTGAGTAATATAATGTTTGAAGTCATCATTTTTGGATTTTTTATAAATAGTAGAATACAATTTTTTTGCTTTTTTATAATCTCCATTAAAAAAATATACATCTGCTAATATTTCGAATAATTCCTCGTCAAACTTAT
>JASEGF010000266.1 GCA_030017935.1 Bacteroidales bacterium
ATCATTCTCTGTGTTCTTTGTGCCTTCTTTGAGTACTTTGTGGTTAATATTTAACGCTCTCAAAATTAATAATATTTGAATAGGACAAATTGTCTTTAATTATTATGAAATTATGTCAATAATTAAACATTATTTAATATGGTATATAATTTGACAAAGTAAAACAAAAAAAAATATAAACTATGGGAAAAATTATAGGAATAGATTTAGGAACCACTAATTCATGTGTGGCAGTGGTCGAGGGTAATGAACCCATCGTAATAGCTAATAGCGAAGGTCGTAGAACAACACCTTCGATGGTTGCTTTTACAGAAAATAATGAAATAAAAGTAGGTGATCCAGCCAAAAGGCAAGCAATAATAAATCCTATTCATACAATATCCAGTATTAAACGTTTCATGGGAAGAACATTTGATGAAGTACAACAAGAGATTCATAGAGTTTCTTATAAAGTAGTCAGAGGACCTAATAATACTCCTAGAGTCAAAATTGATGATAGAGAATACTCTCCACAAGAAATCTCTGCTATGATACTTCAAAAAATGAAAAAAACTGCTGAAGATTATTTGGGTACAGAAATTACTGAGGCTGTCATCACAGTGCCAGCATATTTTAATGATTCTCAGAGACAGGCTACTAAAGAAGCTGGAGAAATAGCAGGACTAAATGTCAGGCGAATTATTAATGAACCTACAGCAGCAGCTCTAGCATATGGTCTAGACAAGAAAAATAGAGAAATGAAAGTAGCTGTTTATGATCTCGGTGGTGGTACTTTTGATATAAGTATACTTGAGCTTGGCGAAGGTGTTTTTATGGTTAAATCTACCAATGGTAATACTAAACTCGGTGGTGATGATTTTGATGAAAGGCTGATGAATTGGTTAGCAGAAGAATTTTTAAAAGAAGAAGGTGTAGACCTCAGAAAAGATCCTCTAGCACTACAAAGATTAAAAGAAGCTGCTGAACGTGCTAAAATAGAATTGTCTTCTAGTATGATGACAGAAATCAATCTACCGTATATCACTACTGTAGATAATGTGCCAAAGCATTTAGTAAAACAATTAACAAGAGCAAAATTCGAATCTCTGATTGAAGATTTAGTAAAATCTACTATAGAACCATGTAGAAAAGCTTTAGAAGATGCTAATCTGAGAGCTTCTGAAATTGATGAAGTTATTTTGGTGGGTGGTTCTACTCGTATACCAATGGTTCAGAAAATTGTTCAAGATTTCTTTGGTAGAACTCCATCAAAAGGTGTAAACCCTGACGAAGTAGTTGCTATTGGTGCTGCTATACAAGGTGCAGTGCTAACTGGTGATGTAAAAGATGTGTTGCTATTAGACGTTACTCCTCTTTCTTTAGGTATAGAAACTTTAGGTGGTGTTTTCACAAAATTAATCGAAGCTAATACCACTATACCTACTAAGAAAACTGAGGTTTTCACTACAGCTTCAGATAATCAAACTTCAGTAGAGATCCATGTTTTACAAGGTGAACGTCAATTGGCTAAAGATAATAAAACAATTGGAAAATTCTATTTAGATGGCATTCCTCCTGCACCACGTGGTGTACCACAAATTGAAGTTACTTTTGATATAGATGCTAATGGTATACTTAATGTATCTGCTAAAGATAAAGCTACGGGCAAAAGTCAATCTATTAGGATAGAAGCTAGCACTGGGTTAACTGATCAAGAAATAGAACGTATGAAAGAAGAAGCTCAACGCAACGCTGATGAAGATAGAAAACTGAAAGAGAAAATCGATAAAGTTAATCAAGCTGACAATCTGATTTATAGTACTGAAAAGCAACTTAAAGACTTCGGTGATAAAATACCACCAGAAAATCGTGCAGAAATAGAAAGTGCTCTCAATGCTCTACGAGATGCACATAAATCTCAAGACGTTACTGCTATTGATAGTGCAATGGCTCGTTTAAATGATGCTTGGCAAAAAGCTAGCACTTATATGTATGAATCTAGTGATGAAGAAGATGAAGAAAATAAAGGCAAAACTTCTTCGAAATCTAAAAAACAATCCAATGAAAATGATTTCACTGATGTAGATTACGAAGAAGTAAATTAATGTATATTCCATAAAATAAAAAAAAGGAGTTAAATTTTAATTTAACTCCTTTTTTTATTAATTGAATTAGGCTTTTAACTAAAAAGTTTTTTCAACTTTTTATATTAAATGAATATCTTTACAATAATTAGTAAGCTCTAGCAATACCGCATTGGGAAATGATTTGTAATAAAACAAGCAAGCCG